>DSAS01000011.1 GCA_011046365.1 Fidelibacterota bacterium | reverse complement strand
TGGTGGCGGTGTTCATGCATACTGAACAGCGGGATCAGGACCTGCCGAAAACGGTTGAAATTGCCGTGGGAATCATTGCCGGCATAGATTTTTTGGCGGCGATTTTTAAGTAACTGCTCAATCCAGAAGGCTTTTCCGGCTTTAAAGTCCTCAGCCGGATTGCCGTTCAGGATTTGGAAACCCCCCAAACAGGGATGATAGTCCCAGCGGTTCCAGACACCCCGATGGATTAAGAGGCGATGCCAGAAGGGCGGTTTTTCGAAGGGGTGCGCCGCAAACGCCAGGGCGGTATCGGAAATTGATCCCAGCACAGCCGCATAGTGTGATTCGGTTAATTTGCCCAGGGATTTTTCCATACCGTCACCGCTGCCGATATGGAAATTTGGATCGTTTAAAACATTCAGGTGAACCGTTCGCCCGAATCCGTTATCAACGGACACCTCCTCTCCGGGAATCAGTAAAAAATCCCGGTTGATGTGATTCAATTTTTGAATATCTTCCTGGAACCGCTGCCATTTATGTAAATCGGGGTCCGTTTCAGTCCAGGAGTCTGCGCAATCATCCAGATCGTAGGAGTGGTCCGTGACGGCGCAGAAAGAAATCCCCATTGTCCGGGCTAACGGGCGGTAACAATCCAGAGGAGCGCCGAATTCTACCTGATCCTCGGTATAGGCTGAATGCGTGTGCAGATCGCCCCATAGCCAGCCGTCTGCCTGGGGAAGCGGATCGGGGTCTATGAAGATTTTAAAAGGTTTTTGCGAAAGCGTCCGGTAATTATCGTTGTGTATCGTCAACGTTTTTTTACTGCAGGTTACATAGGCAAAACAATCCACATACACCCATTGATTTTGATAATCAGTGGCGTCTATCTCGCAGATTTTTGTAAACCATTTGGTCCGCACACCGATACCGACCGGAATGGTGATGTCGCCGGTAACCGGTTTCCCATGGCGATCCATGAGGCGGATCCTGATTTTTTCGATTGTGACAGGAAACCAGTGGGCGTCTTTAATCAGCAACAGAATCGGGATACTGCCGGTTTCACTGCGCCAGGGCAGGTCGAAAATAATCTCCGGTTGTTTTCTATAAAGAATTCCTCTGAAAAGGGGCAGGCGGTAATGCATTTCCGCATAGAGAATTAGGGGCGCCATCAGTAAAGCAGCCAGAGTTGTGAGATCCGCGCAAAGATTGAAATCCACCGTTGTCATAGACTAAAGATAAAATAAAAAATGAGATATCGCCAAAGCTTTTCATACTGCCGCTGTGGCGACGGGGACACGGAAAAATTGGTTGACACTAAAGACAGCAGGCGGTAAATTCAACGTCACGATTGGTAAAGCGGAAGGGTTACATTTGGCATCAACAGCAGATATTCGAAACGGGTTAATTATCAATTTAAACGGCGATTTGCTTAGAGTAATTGAATTTCAGCATGTAAAAATGGCACGCGGGGGCGCCCGTATTCGCACAAAATTGAAAAATGTGCGCACCGGTCAGGTCGTGGAAAATACCTTTCGATCAGGGGAGAAAATTGAGATCGCCCGCCTTGAGGCTGTGGAAATGCAGTATCTCTATTTTGACGGGAACAATTATATTTTTATGAATACCGAGACCTTTGAGCAGATTGCCCTGACCCCGCCAATTTTCAAAGAGCCGTCGCAATTTATTAAAGAGAATGATGTCGTTAAGGTTCTTTTCTATGGAAAAGAGGCGGTTGATATTGAAATACCGCCCCATGTCAATCTGGAGATTGTTGAAACAGAACCGGGCATAAAAGGTGATACGGTTACCGGCGCCACGAAATCAGCCGTACTGGAGACAGGCTTAACGATCCAGGTTCCGTTGTTTCTAAATGTTGGTGACGCTGTGCGGATTGACACCCGCAGCGCCAGCTATGTGGAACGGATTAAATAGTAATGCGAGAGAATTATGAAAAAGCGTCAAATTCTGGATTTGGTCAAAATCCTGGAATCTCACGATATCAGCGAGATTGAAATATCCCGATGGGGGAGTAAAATTCGGATTGCTAAAAAGCCGTCCGGCACCACTCATCATCTTACCAGTCTGCCCGAAAGTCAAACCAGCGGCAAGTCGCTGCAATATGTCGAGGTAGCCGGAATCGCCGAGGAACACAAGGTCGTTAAAGATGAAGATAATGGGCGCGGCATCGAAATTAAATCGCCTATCGTCGGAACCTTTTACCAAGCCCCGGCACCCGATGCCGAACCCTATGTCAAAGTCGGCGATCATATTTCCGTAGGACAGCCGCTTTGCATTATTGAAGCAATGAAAATAATGAATGTAATTGAGTCTGAAGTATCCGGCAAGCTGGTCAAGATTTTAGTGAATGATGCACAACCGGTGGAATATAACGAAACTCTGTTTATTATTAATCCTGAGGGCTGAATCAGAGAATTGTCAATTAACTGTTCAGGAAAATTTTGATCGAAAAAATACTGATTGCCAACCGCGGCGAAATTGCATTGCGAATCATTCGGGCTTGCAAAGAGATGGGAATAGCCACCGTTGCGGTTTATTCCACTGCCGATTCACTCTCGCTCCACGTTCGCTTTGCCGATGAAGCCGTTTGCATCGGTCCCGCCAACAGTCAGAACAGCTATCTGAAAGTTGCGAATATTATCAGCGCCGCCGAAGTGACCAACGCCGACGCAATTCATCCCGGTTATGGATTTCTGGCGGAAAATGCCGATTTTGCCCAGATGTGCCTGGATAACGAAATTACGTTTATCGGTCCTTCGCCTGAAGTGATTCGGAGGATGGGCGACAAGGCTGAGGCAAGAGCAACCATGCTCAAAGCCGGAGTGCCGGTTATACCGGGCAGCCAGGACATCATTGGCGACCTGAAACAGGCGCGCAAGATCGCGGGCGAGATCGGGTACCCCGTCATTTTAAAAGCGGTTGCTGGTGGCGGTGGGCGCGGTATGCGGATCGTCCCCGATGGAAGCAAATTAGAGGAGGCGTTGGCGACCGCCAGAGAAGAAGCCCGTTCCGCCTTCGGAAATCCAGCCATGTATCTGGAAAAATTAATTACCGACGGTCGCCATATTGAGATTCAGATTTTAGGTGATCAGCATGGGAATGTGGCTTACCTGGGCGAGCGGGAGTGCTCCATTCAGCGACGCCATCAGAAGCTGATCGAAGAATCACCATCGCCGGCGGTGAGCGAGGAGCTGCGTGATAAATACGGAAAAATTGCGGTTCGCGCCGCCAAAGCCGTCAATTATACCAGCGCCGGGACGGTGGAATTTCTGATGGACCGGCACCGCAATCTCTATTTTATGGAGATGAATACCCGAATTCAGGTGGAACATCCGGTAACCGAAATGGTGACTGGATTCGATCTATTGAAGGAGCAGATCAATCTGGCGAACGGTCTTAAGTTACCCCGCTGGCTCAGGAAGTTTCGGCTGCGCGGTCATGCCATCGAATGCCGGATAAATGCTGAAGACCCCTATAAAAACTTTCGACCGTCGCCGGGTAAAATCACTGCCTTTCATGCCCCCGGTGGTCCCGGAACACGCATGGATACCCATGTCTATTCCGGCTACGAAATTCCCTCCAATTACGATTCGCTGCTGGGCAAACTGATCACACATGGCAGGGATCGGGATGAAGCCATTGTGCGGATGGAGAGAGCCCTGGAAGAAACCATTATTGAAGGCGTCTCTACGACGATTCCATTTCATCAGGCTATTATCAAAGATCCTGATTTCCGGGCTGGCGATTTTCATATTAATTTTTTAAAGGATTTTAAATTTCAGTAAAATATATTGTAAGGAGAAGAATCAATGAACGTACCAGCAAAATTAAAGTACACCAACGATCATGAATGGGCATTGATTGAAGCTGACATTGCCACTGTGGGCATTACCGAATTCGCCGCCGGTGAGCTGGGCGATGTGGTCTATGTAGAATTGCCGGAAGTGGGCAAGCAGGCGGTCAAAGGTGATTCCATCGGTACCATCGAAGCGGTAAAAACCGTGGCGGATATCTACAGCCCTCTCTCCGGTGAAATTATTGAAGTTAATGAATCCTTAAGTGACAGCGCCGAACTGATCAATCAAGACCCCTACGGCGAGGGCTGGATCGTCAAAATAAAAATTTCGGATCAGTCTGAAATTGACAAACTGCTCAGCGCTGACGACTATCAAAAATTGATTTGAAGATGATGCACTACATTCCAACTACCCGGGAAACTGAAAAGGAAATTCTGCAAGCCATCGGTGTTGAGAAGTTTGAGGATTTGCTGGAAAATATTCCGGTGAAATTTTTAAAAAAGTGCCGAATCCGGTTACCCGAACCGCTCTCCGAATTGGAGACGACCCGCAAAGTCGGCGCCATGGCGACAAAGAACCGCAATACCGATGAGATGATCTCTTTTCTGGGCGGCGGTAGTTATGACCATTTCATCCCGGCGGTGGTGGATTTTTTAATCAGTCGTTCCGAGTTTTACACAGCCTATACGCCTTATCAGCCCGAAATAGCCCAGGGTACGCTGCAATCCATCTATGAATATCAATCAATGATCTGTCATCTGCTGGATATGGAGGTGGCGAACGCCTCAATGTATGACGGCGCCACGGCGCTGGCTGAAGCCGCCATTCTGGCGACTGAAAAAACCGGGCGAAACAGAGTGTTGGTTTCCCAATTAGTCGAGGCTAATTTTCGCAAAGTACTGGAAACCTACCTGCGTACCAGAGGCATCGAAATTCAATACCTGCCAGAATCGAACGGGCGGACAGAACTGGACGATCTGAACAGCCGGTTGAATGAGAATGTGGCGGCACTGCTGATTCAGACACCGAACTTCTTCGGTAATATTGAGGATTTGGATGGAATCGCTGAAAAACTGCATACCAACAAGTCGCTTTTTATTCTGGCAGTAAATCCGCTGGCGGCGGCGCTGTTGAAAACGCCCGGCGAACTGGGTGCCGATATTGCCATAGCGGAGGGGCAGCCTCTGGGAATCCATCAGTCCTTCGGCGGTCCCTATCTGGGCATTTTTACTGCCAAAAAAGAGCTGATCCGCAATATGCCCGGTCGAATTGTGGGTGAAACGGTGGATATGGATGGAAAACGCGGTTATGTATTGGTGCTGCAGACCCGCGAGCAGCATATCCGGCGTGAAAAAGCCACGTCCAATATCTGCACCAACCAGGGCTTGATGGCGCTGGCGGCGGCAATCTATCTGGCATTGATGGGAAAAAATGGGCTAAAGCAGGTCGCCGGATTATGCCTAAAAAATGCGCATTACCTTGCGGAAAAAATTGCCGCCCTCTCAAATTACTCCCTGGTTTACGAAAAAACTCCCTTTTTCAACGAATTTGTTATCAAAACGCCTGTGACGGCGGAGAAAATTGTCACAGCCGGACTGGAAAAAGACTTTTTTGCGGGCATTAATTTGGGTAAATTCAGCGCAGATTGGGAAGATCATCTTTTGATTGCCGTCACAGAAAAGCGTAGCCTGCAGGAAATGGATGATTTTGTGAAATTTTTAACTAAATTTTGAACTGTATGAAAGTATTCGAAAATCTTAAATCTGCAGCAACAAAACGGGGAGGCGCATATCTTGTCCTGATTGACCCGGACACCCGGATGGGAACCGAGCTGCAGGATTTCGTTGAAGAGGTCTGCACTCAGGGAGCCGATGCGATTCTGGTAGGTGGCAGTTTGATTCTCGATGCCGGTTTTCAGAGCACGATTGATTTAGTTCGTAAACACAGCAGTTTACCGGTCATTATCTTCCCGGGTTCGGTGCAGCAGCTTTCTCCGCAGGCGGATGCGGTTCTCTATCTGTCCCTGATCAGTGGCAGGAATCCCTATTATTTATTTGGCGAACATGTAATCGCCGCCCCGGTGATTCGAAAACTGGGTATCGAACCGATTTCCACCGGTTATATGCTGTTTGAGTCGGGACGGACCACGACGGCGGAGTTTATGAGCAATACGCGTCCTCTGCCGGTGAGTAAGCCCGAAATCGCCATGGCGCATGCATTGGCGGCGCAGTATATGGGAATGCAGACCGTTTACCTGGAAGCCGGCAGCGGTGCCGATCGTTCTATTCCATCCAGTCTGGTGCAGGCGGTGTGCGGTTATATTGACATCCCGGTAATTGTTGGTGGCGGTATCCGCACTCCCGATGATGCCCGTTCCAAAATTGAAGCCGGCGCGACATTTATTGTCACCGGAAATATTTACGACAATTCCGATAACATAAAACTTCTTAGCGAATTTGCCCGGGCTGTCCATATTAAGGAAAGTTCCTAGTGTCAGCAAATATCTCCCGGGACTCTGTTCGATCTGCCATAGAAAAGCAACTTCTCGAGAGCGTTCGGGTAAAAGAACAACTGCTGGCTGAATGCTCCGATAGTATTGCCGACATGATTGAATTGCTGATTGAGACCGTAGACCGCGGTGGCAAAATTTTACTATGCGGCAACGGCGGTAGTGCGGCGGATGCCCAGCATATCGAAGCCGAACTGGTGGCTCGTCTGAAAACGGAACGCCGGGCGATTCCGGCGATCGCGCTGACAACGAATACCTCCACGCTGACGGCTCTGGCGAATGATTACGATTTTTCCAGAATCTTTGTCCGGCAGGTCGAAGCCTTCGGCGCTGCTGGCGATGTTTTAATCGGCATCAGCACCAGCGGGAACTCTCAAAATGTCATAGCAGCGCTGAAATATGCCGCCCAAAAAGGGCTGAAAACCGTCGCACTGACCGGCGGTGACGGCGGTGCAATGACGGCGATTGCTGGCCTCAGCGTGGTGGTACCATCGAAGAATACCCAGCGGATTCAGGAGTGTCACATTGCCATTGCGCATATTGTTTGCGATCTGCTTGAACAGTCGGTCATGTCGCACTAATGCGAAGTAATTCTGTGAATGCAACATTTAGTTCAAGATTTTATCAATTATCTCACTATAGAACGGAATCTGTCCGGCAATACTCTTGACGCTTACCGGAATGACCTGGCGCGTTATTGCCAGTTTCTGCAAGCTGAAAATATTCGACGTCCGGACCAAATTGATATTGCCCTGATTCAGAAATTCATCAGTACCCTGGCGGAAATCGGGCTGGCAGCCAGTAGCCTCGCCCGGAACTTTTCCTCGATTCGGTCTTTTCATAGATTCCTGATAGGAGAGAATATTGTCCAGACGAATCCCACCGACCTGCTGCAATCACCGCGTCTGCCGGCGAAATTACCCAAAATTCTGGACTTGAGCGAAATTGAAGCGATTCTGGCAGCGATTGATATTAACACCAACAAAGGCATCCGTGACCGGGCGATCATTGAGACACTGTATTCTACCGGTGTACGGGTTTCGGAATTGATTACGCTGGAAATGAGTAATATTTTTTTTCAACACAATGTCATTCGCGTTTTCGGAAAAGGCTCCAAAGAGCGGATTGTCCCCTTCGGCGACCGGGCGAAACAGTATCTCAAGCAATATATTACGGCGGTTCGTTCACTGCTGCTGCGTCATTCCCGTAGCGGCGATGTGCTTTTTCTGAATATGCGCGGTGCGCCGCTGTCACGCATGGGAATCTGGAAAATTATCCAGGAATATGTCAAAGCAGCCGGTATCAAAAAGAAGGTCAGCCCGCATGTCTTCCGGCACTCTTTTGCGACTCACCTGCTGGAGGGCGGCGCTAATCTGCGTGCTGTGCAGGAGATGCTGGGTCACTCCGATATTTCAACCACACAAATCTATACGCATCTTGACCGCGAATACCTGATCGAACAACACCGAACCTTTCACCCGAGGTGGCGATGAACCTGCAGTATATTATTTTACTTGCTCCGCCGATTTTACTAGCGCTGAGTTTTCACGAATTTTCCCACGGCTGGATGGCATATAAACTGGGCGACCCGACGGCAAAATTGGCTGGCAGGCTTTCCATGAACCCGCTGGTACACCTCGATCCCATCGGGACACTGATGATTTTTCTGGTACGTTTCGGCTGGGCTCGACCGGTACCGGTGGATCCCCGTTATTTCAGACAGCCAAAGCGGGACATGCTGCTGGTATCGGTTGCCGGTCCGGGTGCGAATATGATTTTGGCGCTCCTCAGCGGTCTATTATTGCGCCTGTTCCACGGCGGTGTTTTTAATTTTTTCCCGAGCAATGTCCTCCAGCCGCTCTATTTGATGGTGAAATTCAGTCTCCAGATCAACCTGGCGCTGGCAATTTTTAATCTGTTGCCGATTCCACCGCTGGACGGGTCAAAGATTCTCTATGGGATTTTACCGCCGCAATATGACCACGTTTTTTATAGTCTGGAACGTTACGGCGGTTTTATTCTAATGGGCTTGATCCTGTTCGGGATGTTATCCGGCGTTTCGATTCTGGGGGCTTTCATCTATCCCTTTGTAAATTTCTTTTCGAAGATTTTTGGAGGTATGTAATGGTGCGGTATCAAAGACGCACATTTTCCGTTCGTCACGATAAGTCGGAGAGTGATGACAGACGGATCCATTTTCAGCGGATTGGACATAATCCCCGGAAAATGGTGCGCCGACCCTTCTGGTGGTTGTTGGTGCTTTTAATAGTGATCGTTATTTTATTGCTGTACTTGAACAATATTCGATGAATTAAAGGGGTTTGAAAATGCCGGAAATTATTGAATGTGTGCCGAATTTTAGTGAAGGTCGTGATCTGAATGTGATTAACGCCATTACCACTGCCATAGAAGCGGAGGATGGGGCTAAATTGCTGGATGTGGACCCCGGGGCTGACACGAACCGGACGGTGGTAACATTTATCGGCACCAGGGCGGGAATTTTGAACGGTGCGTTTGCCGGAATCGCCAAAGCGGCGGAGCTGATTGATATGCGCAAACACAGCGGAGCGCACGCCCGGCTGGGCGCGACGGATGTCTGTCCGCTAGTACCCATTTCCGGAATCAGTGAGGAGGAATGTATTCAGCTGTCCCACGCATTGGCAAAAAAGGTAGCCGAAGAGTTGCATATCCCGGTTTATCTTTATGAAAAATCGGCGCAGACAGAAAGTCGCCGCAACCTGGCGGACATCCGGGCTGGTGAATATGAGGGGCTCGCCGAAAAAATCCAGCATCCCGACTGGCGACCGGATTACGGTAAGGCTGAATTTAATGCCAAATCCGGTGCAACGGTGATCGGTGTAAGGGAATTTTTGATTGCCTATAATGTCAATCTGAACACCACCGACCGCCGAATCGCTAGCGATATCGCCCTGACGATCCGCGAAAAGGGGCGACTTAAACGGGATCGGAATGGCACGATTATAAGGGATGAAAATGGTAATGCGCTGCGGCAACCCGGATTGCTGAAAGAGGTCAAGGCGGTAGGCTGGTATATTGATGAATACAAAATGGCGCAGGTTTCGATTAATCTGACCAACTATAAAATTACGCCGCCCCATGTCGTCTTCGAGACAATCCGGAAGTTGGCGGGTGAGAAAGGCTTGCGCGTGACCGGTTCGGAACTGGTGGGCTTGATTCCACTGGAAGCGATGCTGATGGCGGGACGATATTACCTTGAGGCTCAGGGCAAATGCCAGGGTGTGCCCGAGGAAGCGCTGATTCGGACGGCGGTTCAGTCGCTGGGGTTGAACGATGTTTCCGAATTTGATCCCCAGAAAAAGATTATCGAATATCAATTTGATGAATTTGAAAAGTCACTGGTGGCGATGAGTCTGCGCGCATTTGCCGATGAGCTCTCCACCGATTCGCCGGCGCCCGGCGGTGGCAGCGTGGCGGCTTTGAGCGGTTCTCTGGCTGCCGGTTTGACGGCAATGGTCGCCAATCTGACCCATGGTAAAAAGGGTTTTGAACGCCATAACCGCAAGATGAACGAAGCCGCGGTGCAGGTGCAGGAGCTGAAAGATGAACTGCTCCGTCTGGTTGACCTCGATACTGCGGCGTTCAACAAGGTCATGGACTGTTTTCGGTTGCCCAAGAAAACCGACGAAGAGAAGGCGCAGCGGGAAGCCGCTATTCAGGCAGCGACGAAAAACGCCGCCGATGTGCCCCTGCAGGTGATGCAAATCGCTTTGAAAATACTCGAATTGACTGAAATGGTTGCGAAATATGGAAATGTGAACTCCATCAGTGATGCCGGCGTGGCTGCGCTGGCTGCCGACACGGCGATCAAAGGTGCCGGACTGAATGTGCTGATCAATCTGGCAGCCATCGAAGACCGGGAGTATGTGGAACGCCGCAAAGAGCAGGTTGCTCAAATAAAGAGCGATTGTCAGCGTGCTGTTCGCCGGATTATTAACCGGGTCGAAAAGACTGTTGCCGCAATGTAATCTATGTCGAAAATTAAAATTCTGTCCGATCAGCTTACAAATAAAATTGCCGCCGGCGAGGTGGTTCAGCGACCGGCATCACTGGTTAAAGAGCTGGTGGAGAACAGCCTAGACGCCGGCGCAGGTGAGATTACAGTTGTCATAAGAAACGGCGGTAAATCGCTCTGTCAAGTCGTGGATAACGGCGAGGGAATGAGCAGGGACGATCTGCTGTTGGCTTTTGAGCGCTACGCCACCAGCAAGATTGCCACTACGGAGGATTTGATGGCGATTCGCACGCTGGGCTTTCGCGGTGAAGCGCTGGCGAGTATTGCGGCGGTCGCAATTGTCTATGCCATTAGTGCTGAAAAAGGGGCGGACAGCGGTTTTGAATTGCGGATTGAGGGTGGCAGTTTTCGGGAAATCAAGCCGGTCGCCGCTCTGCCCGGCACGAATATTTCTGTTAAGAATCTGTTTTACAATGTTCCGGCGCGGCGCAAATTTCTGAAAAGCCGGGAGGTGGAATTTCGCCACATTATTGACATTATCCGCAAATTTTCCATGATTCATCCGCAGGTTCAGTTTATTCTGATTCACAATGACAGAGAGGTTCTGCGCTTGCGTCCGGAGAACCTGCTTGACCGGATCGTTAATCTCTATTCCGGCGAGTATCGGGAGAATTTGATTAAGATCGAAGAATCGCAGAATGGCGTGGCGCTGTCGGGATATATCGGTAACCTGAATCTGGTCCGTGCCCGGCGCGGCGACCAGTATCTCTTTGTCAATCAACGATTCGTCAGCGATCGCCTGATGAATTACGCCATCAGCTCAGCCTATTCGAATCTGATCAGCCGTAGTGAGTACCCCTTTTACTGCCTGCATCTGGAGTTGGATCCGACAGCAGTGGATGTGAATGTCCATCCCGCCAAGATGGAGGTTAAATTCCGGGAACAGAACCGGATATACCGTTTCCTGGAGGAGAGTGTCAGAGCGGGTCTGCAGGAGATAATGCATGTGATTCCGGATTTGACCCGCTTTGCGCCGGAACATTACTATTCACCGGGACCGGTGTCAAAGCAGACGGATATTCCGAAACATGAGCCGGTATCCGGGCAGGGAGATGAGAAACGACACACAGCGCCGTCCGATGAGGAATTTTCCACTGTGTCCAAACTACAGACGAATTCTCAGACCGAGATGCAGCTTCGGGCTGCTCACCGTACCACCGACGAGCAATGGAGCGCCAGGGCGAAACGGTTTGTGGAGCAGGGGCTGCCGGAATCCCAGACCGAATATCGCCCGGAGGTCCCGCTTTATCAATTACATAATAAATATATCATCACCCAGGTAAAATCGGGATTGGTGATCATTGATCAGCATGTAGCGCATGAACGGATTTTGTACGATAACGCCATCCGGGCAATGGCTGAACATCCCTGGAAGGCGCAGCAGCTGCTCTTTCCCGAGATTATCGAGCTGTCGGTTACCGATTTTTCCCTGCTGCTGGAGGTTTTGCCTTTTCTGGAGAAAATCGGTTTCAGTTTACGGGAATTCGGGAAAAATACGATCGCTCTCGAAGCGGTTCCCGCCGGTATGACCTGGGGCAACGAATCCACGATCATTAAAGAAATCCTGGATCATTATCAGGAGTACGGCACCAAGGACGCCAGCATCCAGCACAGAGTGGCGGCTTCCTATTCCTGCAAAGCGGCAATCAAATCCGGTGATAAACTGACTCAGGAAGAGATGCGCAACCTGGTTGACAATCTGTTTGCCACTAAAAATCCCTATTTCTGTCCGCACGGACGCCCGATCATCGTCAATTTGACTCTGAAAGAGCTGGATAAACGGTTTGAAAGGATTTAGATGTTGGTCGGAAAGGAGAGGTCTGAAAACCGCTTTCCTTTAATCCCCTTTATCGTCGGTCCGACGGCGGTTGGAAAGACAGCCACGGCGATCGAACTAGCGAAGCGTCTGGAGGGTGAAATTATCTCCATTGATTCCCGTCAGGTCTATCGGGGGTTGAGTGTCGGGACCGCCAAGCCGACTCTGCGCCAGCAGAAGGAAGTTCCCCATCATCTGATTGACGTTCTTGAGCCCACCGAACAGATCAGCGCCGGCGCCTACCGGGAAATGGCATTAGAAAGAGTCGCGGAGATACAGTCCCGGGATAAATTACCGGTTTTTGTCGGCGGCAGTGGTATGTATGTCAAAGCCGTGGTCCAGGGTATTTTCGATGAAAGCTTTACCGATAATCGCATCCGGAATAAATTGAAAAGGGAACTCAGGGACAAGGGAACCGCCCCGCTTTATAACCGGTTGCTGGAGATAGATCCCGACCTGGCTATCAAAACCCATATCAACGATGTCAAACGCATTACCCGGGCACTGGAAATCTATGAAATTACCGGGAAACCGCCCAGTGAACATTATGAAAAGCAGGTGGTTGATCCGCCGTTTCCCTACCGGATATTTGTGCTGACTATGGAACGCAATCTGCTTTATCGGCGGATCAATGAACGGGTGGACCGGATGATTGCCGAGGGATTGGTTGAGGAGGTTGTCAACCTGCTGGATACCGGTTTGCGAAAAAATCTGGATGCGCTGCTGACTCTGGGCTATCGCGAGGTGATCAATTACCTGGATGGAGAGTGCAATTTTAATGACATGGTGGAGAATATCAAGCGCAATACCCGGCGTTATGCCAAGCGTCAGCTGACCTGGTTCCGGAACCAGCTGGAGGCGGAGTGGATTAAAGTGGCTGAAGAATCATCGGTTTCGGAGGTAGTAAACAATCTGTGCCAATATTTACAAAGGGACAACAAATGAAAGATAAGCAGTGTTGCGAGGAACGATGGAAAATGGCTCAACAATACGAACATGGCTGGTGGAAAAACTATCAAGCTGATATTCAGTGGTACCGGGAGGTGGCGGAGAGGATTGAAGAACTAGTTGACCCCTACCTGAAAATCCAAGACGACACCAGGATTTTGGAAATCGGAGCAGGTCCATGCGGCCCGATTTCATTTTTTAAATCTAATTATCGCTATGCTGTTGAACCACTAAATGATTATTTTGAAAAAGAGTATGCGGATGTCCGGGATTCGCTGGTTCAATATAAAAAAGGGATCGGTGAGAAGTTGTTTTTCGAAGATAGCTTGTTTGATTTGATAGTTAGTGATAATGTGCTTGACCACTGCCGCAATCCGTGGCAGGTGTTACTTGAGATGAAAAGGGTCCTGAAAAACGGGGGATTGATCTTTTTACGGGTTCATGTTTATACCGTCTGGGCTTTGTTTATGAGGAAAATATTGGAATGGTTTCGGATCGACAGGGGTCATCCCTACTCTTTTTCCCGGAAGAAACTGATTCGGATTGTTGGCGCTCAGAAACTTAAAATCCTCCAAGTTGAAGCCGATCGTTATCTTGATAAGTGGCTTATGGATATGCGGAGTGGATCACCCAAGCGGATGATCAAATCCCTTTTTTTAATTAACAGCGTCGATTTTATTCTGTTAATTACAAAATGATGTTGCGGCTTTCAAAATTCTTCGAATGACGGACGTCTATGCTGTTTAATTCCTTCCAGTTTCTGATATTCTTTCCGCTCGTTGTCTGCTTTTACTTTGCTATCCCGCACAAATATCGCTGGATATTGCTGCTAGCTGCCAGCTATTACTTTTATATGTGCTGGAAGGTGGAATATCTATTGTTGATCGTTTGTTCGACGCTGATTGATTATTATGCCGGTTTGCGGATGGGCAGAGTCGCCGAAAAAGAGAAAAGGCGTATTTACCTGATCCTGAGTCTTGTTGTCAATCTTGGACTGCTGTTTTCCTTTAAATATTTTAATTTTGTCAACGAATCACTCCGGCAGGCTTTTCAGCATTTTAACATTCTCTACAATGTTCCGTCACTGAAGGTGCTTTTGCCGGTGGGAATCAGCTTTTATACCTTTCAGACTCTGAGCTATACGATTGATGTGTATCGCGGTGAAACGGGAACCGGAACGGCATCTGGGAATTTTTGCTCTGTATGTATCCTTTTTCCCGCAGCTGGTCGCCGGACCGATTGAGCGTTCTACGCGTCTGCTGCCCCAGTTTTTCGAGAAAATGGAATTTGATTACCGGCGCGTCAAAGACGGCTTGATCCTGATGGCGTGGGGTTTTTTTAAGAAAGTCGTGATTGCCGATTGGGTGGCGATTTTTGTGAATCAGGTGTACAACCATCCGGAAATGTACCCCGGTCTGCCGAGTATTGTGGCGACCTACTTTTTTGCCTTTCAGATCTACTGTGATTTTTCAGGGTATTCCGATATTGCGATTGGCGCCGCCCAGGTAATGGGGTATCGCCTGATGCTGAATTTTCGGCGTCCCTATTTTTCGAAATCCATCTCCGAGTTCTGGAAACGCTGGCACATCTCGCTGTCCAGCTGGTTTCGGGATTACCTCTACATTCCGCTGGGCGGCAATCGTGTAAAAAAGGCGCGGGTGTATCTGAATATCTTGATCGTTTTCCTGGTCAGCGGTTTCTGGCACGGTGCCAACTGGACTTTCATCGTCTGGGGCGGTCTGCACGGTGCATTTTTACTGATCTCCCGCTGGACCGCAGAATGGCGCCGCCGGTTGCACCGCCTGTTTGGCTTGCTGAAATTTCCGCAGATGCATCGTTTTCTCAAGGTGCTGGTTACCTTTCATCTGGTGTGGTTCTCGTGGATATTTTTCCGGGCGAACAGTATTTCGGAGGCAATTCTGATAATTCGGAACCTGTTCACCGCTTTTGATCCCGCCACCCTGTTGACCGTCAGCGGATTCACCTCTCAGCATTTTATTTTATCCTTTTTGTCAATTGTTATTTTGCTGGGCGTGGAGTTGTTCCAGCGCAATCACGATATTCGGGGATGGTTGAGTCAGAGACCGGTTATGCTGCGCTGGGCGTTTTATTACGGCTTGGTTATGTTCATTCTGCTCTTCGGTGCCTATGATAATGCCAACGAATTCATCTATTTTCAATTTTAATGAAATGAGACGACTCCTTACCAGAATATCCCTGTTGATTTTATTGGTACTGACGACGCTGCTGGCAGTGGTCCTGATTCCCGTGGATGCGACAGACCATTTTCTCCTGGCTCTGATTGACAAAGAAAACCGCCTGCAGCAGCTCGACTCACCGAAAATGATCATTCTGGGCGGCTCCAATACGGTATTCAATATTGACAGCCGCAGAATTGCCGACGCCATGGATTACTCTGTAGCCAACCTGGGTATGCATGCGGGACTGGGACTCATGCTGCATTTGAATCAGGTCAGGTCTTATATCAGGGCGGGGGATATGGTTGTCATTATGCCGGAGTATGCCCAGTTTTACCGGCAGCTGTTTTTCGGTGGGCGCACCGTTACGCGGCTGGTAATGTTCTACCCGCAATATTTTCGGTATATTATCAATTGGCGTCAGTATCTGGAAATTCTGAAAGGACTTGGGCTCGAGACCCGCAGTAAACTGGTCTATCTGCTCGGACGCAGTGCTTATGAGGAGACCTACCGCCGGTCGGCTTTTAATGAATTTGGTGATTTGAATCCCGCTCTCATTGGTGATCAACCACAGGAGAAATTAAAATACGAGCATTATGAGATTCGCAATCTGGCGGACATCAACCATGCGGCTGTTCGGGAGTTGAATAAGTTTTATGATTATGTCGGGAAAAGGGGTGCACGGGTTTACCTGGCTTTTCCGCCGGTTCCGCTTGAAAAATACGCCGCCAACCGGCAGGAAATCGAGGAACTGGAGACATATTTGGAAGATAATCTGGAAATTCCGGTTTTATACCAACCCGTGGAGGTGTTATTGCCGGCGAAGGAGTTTTACGATACGTTTTATCATTTGAACACCCTTGGCAGAGAGCATTACACTCACATTTTTCTGAACTATTTCAAACGCTGAAAATCTGAACCGCTATTTTGATACAACGATTTGATATCATTAGCCATTATCAAATATTTTAAATATCTTTGACAATTAGTAAGAACGAATCAGGAGTCGAGTTGTCCATTAATAATTATAGAAATATGTTTCTAATTGCTGTCTTGCTTGTGGCAGGTCGCTTTTTTGCCTGTTCCGGTACGAGTGGACCGGAAGACCCCGACGGATTGCGAAGACGGATTGCCGAGTTGGAGGGTGTCAATGTCGTCGAACTGGTGCCCTATTACGATTTCAGTAGAGAATTTTTAATAGAGATTGAACAGCCGGTTGATCACGGCGACAGTGCCAGCGCAACCTTTATTCAACGAGCGTATCTGCTGCACCGTGATGAAGCCAGTCCGATGGTACTTGCCTGCGGCGGTTATGCTGCCTATTCTGATGATCTGCATGAGATGTCGGTTGCGCTGGACGCCAACCAGATCGCGGTTACTCACCGCTATTTTAGCGGAGCGGTTCCGGGTTCCCGGAATTATGACTTTCTTACTACGGAGCAGGCGGCTGCCGATCTGCACCGGATTGTAGAACTCTTTACAGAAATTTACGATGTGAGCTGGCTCAGCAGTGGCTTTGGCAAAGGTGGTATTATGGCGCTGTCGCACCGTCGTTTTTATCCTGATGACGTAGCGGCGACAGTGGTGTACGCGACGCCCTTCCTCAGGAGTCAGACCGACGTGCGACCCCTGGATTATATCAGAGAATTGGGTTCTGACAATACTCATGCAAGAATTCAGATGTTTCAGGAGGCGCTCTTGCACCGCCGCTCGGAAATCATGCCTTATATCCTGAAATTTATCAACTATACGGCATATCATTATTATTACGGCTGGTCCCTGAATGCAGATGCGGTTCTGGAGCTGGCAGTGCTGGAATATCCCTTTGACTACTGGTCAAATTACAATCAGATCGACAGCGAGCTGCCCGATACGTCGGAGTCGGCGGAAGTACTTTTCGGGCATCTTTACGACACCGTTTGGCTGGAGTATTTCAGCGATGATTATATTGCCTATCTAATGCCGTACTATTATCAGAGTCTCACGGAGTTGGGTGCAGTCGCCCACGATTGTGAGCATCTGCGCGATCTCTTTGAAATTATTGAACCGGACAGTTTTTTGAATGTCAGTTACGAGATATTTGCGCCCTCTGGTGTTGACATCAGCTATAGGGAATCAGTCATGGCGGATCTGCTGGACTGGTTGAAGCAGAACGGTGACAACATTATCTACCTTTACGGGCAGAATGACCCGATCACGCCCACTGCTGACGAACTGGCGGAGACCGCCACCAACGCTATTATGCTGGTCCAGCCCGGGCAGGATCACTATCTCAGCCTTACGGAATTCAGCGAGGCTCAGCAGGTCTACGACGCTCTAACAGAGTGGCTGGGGACAGATGTTGTGGAACCACTGTCAAAAACAGGTCTCACGGTTGAAACTGAGCGAATCCAGAAAATTCCTTTGAAATAGGTTGGGTTTTCGATTATTGCGTTGAAAAATGAAGGCTTTATTTAAAAATTTAGCTGCACTGTCGCTTATTCGGATTCAAAGACAACGATTGGCTCCGGTCGTATTTTTATGTTTATTTGTCAATTTTAAGCTGGTGGCGGCATTGAAATTTGACATCAATGAATTCATCGCCGATTCGCTCATTGTGTCGCTGCCGGTGGATTCGCTGCATCGTCATCAAAAATTGCAATTAAAAATCAGCGACGACCGGGACTTGCCGGGTCGAATTATCGGCATCCGGACCAGTAAGAAATGGCACTATATCCCCGTGGATCAATATATTCTCCTGCAGAGCGATCTGGCGGCGGTGCTGCAGACCTATTTTCAGCGGGATTCGGTGGATTTTTCAGGAACATTATATGTCAAGAATTTGCATCACTGGAACGACGATAAACCCCTTTTTAACAAAGGGCGTAAGCTGAACGCCTATACCGTTTTGGAGGACAGCAGCGGAACACTGCTGGGCGATTGGATTTGGGAGTATACCCTGAAGCCGAAGAAGAAGCAGAAAACTGAAATCGTCATCGGTGCACTGATGGATCGCTGGCTGACGGAGCAGGTCACAGCGGTTCAAAGTCAGAATTTTCACCGTAATATCTATCCCTACCTGTTTCGGCGCCAGTTGATGAACTGGTGGGATTTTGTCATCCTGAAAGACGGCTTTATCGTGAATGCTCACCTGACGCTGGATTTTCCGGCGGATCAGCAGGCGAGTTGGGTGCGGGGTGCGCCGGGTATTTTTTACCGCAAAGCCCGCTATCATCAGTCCATCGCCATCGGCGGCAAGGATCAGCAGTGGTATGCCCGCATGAATAAACATTTTATTCACCGCCTGAATATCACCGGACGCTTCGGATTCAATAATTTTGACAGCGCTAAGTACGATTATCTGGATTTCTGGAATGTTTTTCTGGTCAATTTTAGTGTCAATGCCGCCATCGAATATCGTCCGGTTTATCTGAAAGGACTGTTTTTCGGGATCGGCTTACACGGCTCGGTCAATCTCCTGCCGGAGGTAATTGATCGGGTTGAACCGGGTTTGTTGTTAACCGCAGGGATTATCATTCCATGAACGGTTTTCGCCTGGTGATGATTGCTTTAGTGCTGATTACCTCCCTTGCGGCGGGAAATATTTCCGGTTTTGTGACGGATGTCGAGACCGGCGAGACCATCATCGGTGTGAATGTCATCGTCGTCGGGACCGGGCAGGGCGCCGCCACGGATGTCAAAGGATTTTTCATCATCCGTAATCTCGACGATGGTCTGCAAAGATTGCGGTTTTCCCATATTGCTTATGAGGAATTGACAAAAGAGGTAGTTCTCGAGGGGAGAGATCTCCATTTGCCGCAGGTGTCATTAAAGCCCCGGACGATCCGGGCTGAAGCGGTGGAGGTTCTCGGGCAGCGGGGTACGATTATTCAGAAGGATATGGATATTTCCAGCTTCAGCGTGGATCCGATTGTGCTGACCGAAATTCCCCAGATGAGCAAGGATGTCTTCAAATTGGTAAAACTGTCACCCAGTGTGACAATTTCCGATCCCTATTCGCCGCAATATTACGTGCGCGGCAGCGATCCAGGTGAGAACCTGGTGCAACTGGATGGCATGACGATTTACAATCCCCAGCATTTTATGGGCTCCAACGCCATTTTCAATCCCTATGCGATTAAAAATATCGAGATGCTGGTGGGTGGCTTCGATGCCGAATACGGCGGACGCAATTCGTCAATCCTGAATATCAGTTCCCGGGAAGGGCATCAGAGCGAAGTCCACGGTGAATTCAAACCGTCCATATCGGGAGTCACCGGTGCGATTGAATTTCCGGCGGGGGAAAATGCCACCGCCATGGTATCCGGTCGCCTGCTGACCGATTTCACCCTGCGGGTGCTGATGGGTTCGCCCAATGTCATGATGGATTTCAATGGCGCCTATCAGCGCTCCTTCCACCAGACAAAGCTGCGCTTATCGGTATTTTATGCCCGTGATTATATGGACTATACGGTTGATAATCTGTTTATCTATTTTCCGCAGGATATATTTAAAGATTTTAGTGAAGGATTTACTACCAATACCAATAACCGGGCGCTGGGTATTCAGACCAGCACGGTCCTGACGCCGAACCTGCTGCTGGAATCGCATCTCTATTATTCCGGTTCCGAGGTGGACAATATCTCCTATCTGAGCTATTCTTTTGAGGATACTACTTATGCGATGGATGCCGCCCTGGATTACCGCACCCGAATCGAAAACTCCATTGATGATCTGACGCTGAAATCCCATCTCTCCTGGTTTCTTTTCCGCCATCAGAATCTTAAACTGGGGTTTGAAGTCAACCGGCTGCGCTTCATGAACCGGTTGGGCAGTTTTGATACGCAATTAAGCCGACGGCTCGATTCCTCCACCTTTCAGGCATTTTACCTGCAGGATAAAATCGAATTCGGTCGGCTGCGGTTTAAAATCGGGCTGCGTAATTCGCGGGATGTTGCCAGCAGAAGTTGGCATCAGGAACCCCGGATTTCGGCAACCCTGACATTGGCTGGTCTGACCTTCAAGCTGGCTTACGGGCACTATTTTCAGTATCTGACGACTATGGACTCTCGAAACAACGAATTCGTCCAGTTTCTGGAATATTACAGTACGCTGCAGGATTACGATCCGCTGCATTCGGTGCACTATATTTTTGGAATTGAAGGGCAGATCAACGAGCGCCTGGACTATTCCCTGACAGCCTACTATAAAGATTTACGCCGGCTCTATCGTTATTCCTATGAATCCCAGTCGCTCGCCGGTTACCGGACAAGCAGTGTTGAAGAGGGCAGTGGTGAATCCTACGGGTTCGAAATTCTCTTGCGCGGTGAAATCGGCAAACTGTCCGGCTGGGTCGGCTATACCTACAGCCACGGAACCCGTAACTATCCGTCAATTCTCGACGGAAAAACCGTTTTATTTGACGGCGATCAGCCGCATAATTTCAAGTCGGTTCTGCTTTATAAATTGACTGAAGACATCACCGCCAGCTCCACCTTCCAGATCGCCTCGGGGTTTCCGCGCACCTGGGAAACCGGCATGCTGATGCACTATTACTATGATCCGTTATGGAACAGTATGGGTGCGTCGCCTTCCAATATAACCCCGGTTAAAAATAATGTCCGTTACCCGCCGCGTTTGACCTGGGATATCGGCTGGAAGAAAAAACTGCGGGAGGGATTTGGCTATCATCTGGCGGAATATCTGCAGGCTGAAGACGCCGTCTTCACCATGACAATCCGCAACGTTCTCTTCCTGCACCGGAATCCGCAATACTACTTCTATCTGCCCGATTACGGATATTACGCACTGGATTTGCAATTTTTACCCAGCATCTCAGCGGGCTACAGCATCAGGTTTTAAAAATGATCTCCAACAAAACCAATCATCAATTTGTGTTCATCTTCTTTATTCTTAGCTGTACTTACTGGTACTTATCGCTATTTAGCTCCTGTGACCTGCCCACGGATCCGGGTTCATTACCGAAGACATTAATCGAAACGGAATATCAACCGAAATTGAATGTGTTCGGGGTATTGCGGGCGGATGATGTCAAAGGCAGCTCTTTTATTCATGTGCAAAAGACCTTATCAACTGAGGAGATGTATGAAGGCGGCGAGATATTCGATACCACCGCCGTAGTGCGGATCAGCGACCTTGAGACGGGGACCGACTTTCGCTTTGAAATGATTGAAGACACGACTCATCGGGGATATTATTACAATGCCGAATTTATGCCGGAATGCGAACACCGCTATACCCTTGAAGTCCGTTCGGACATTTTGCCAACGCTGACTGCAGAAACCACTGTACCGGTTAAGCCGGAAATCGTCCCGCAATCTCTGACGGTGACCGGATCGGAGCTGCGGTTTCGCCTGCGGACAACAATAGATACCGGTCAGTATAACTGTGTGCTTTTTTCAGGTGAGGCGTACGTCGAGAAACAGATTGTCAATGAGAACGATGGAGATGTACCGGTCGCTTTTGATCTGGCGGATATGAACGCAGCACCAACCCGTCTGGTCATTATCGGCTTAGACCACAATCTGACAGAGTATCGCAATTCCACACCGCTTTTTATCCCCCAAACATATCATGAGATGGTTATCAGCGTGGAGAACGGCTTCGGTTGCTTTGGATCGCTGGCGGTGACGGAAATAGCATTATAGATATTTTCTAACTTCTCTGCAATTTCAAGCTGCCGGACGGTCAGAGCTTACCACCGGTTGACTACCTTTTCGGCGAAACCGGGAAAATCTTTCACGTTGATGATTGCGCCGTCATCGAGAATTGCTTTCCCGCTGAAGCGCCCGAAAACTTGGTGCTGATTGGATTGGATCACGAGTAAATTTGTGTTTGAGTGGCGGTCGAGAATCGGTTGAAACTCCATCTCGAAGCGCCCGTCGTTACTGGTGAATGTCCAGGATTTTAAAAAATCATCATTGGGGATGTGAAACTCTACCCGGTCTAGTTTATGGACTTTCCCGTTAAAGCAGAGCAGGTTTTCCGTGGCGGCTGAGGTGTCACCGAAACCATAGCCGATGTTGAAACCGAAGAGATCATTGCCGATTTTCCCTGACGCCGAGCCCCAGTACCAGGTGTTGTTGTAGGTCCAAACCCTGCGACCCCAATCCAGCACGCCGAAGGAGTCGTTTGGTGTAAAAACAATTTTCCGTTCGCCCAGTGTCAGCTCACCCTCAGCGGGCAGGCAGTTGATTTTCTGATTATAATAAAAGGCGTGCCG
>DSAS01000016.1 GCA_011046365.1 Fidelibacterota bacterium | reverse complement strand
GACATATCGCCCGCCTATATTGCCTATCTGGATAGTATGGAGAACGAATACCTTGCATTACTTCCGGGCGCCGATGATACTCAGACAATGAAAGCCCACATGGGGCTGGCTGTCCTGCAAGCTGCCTGGACACATATTAACGGTGACACCCTGATTAATGATCTGGATTATCTCTTCAATGATCTCAGAGCAAATTCAGCAAATATTCTTATTCAGTCACTGATTGATATTTTGCCCCTCTTTCTGGCTGAAAATCCCAACGATTTCGTGACTCAATTAACTGAATTTTTTGAGTCCGGGACCTATCCGGCATATCGGGACTCTATTCAGCAATGGCTGGAAAATATCAGTTCCGATAAATATGAAATGGAATCCGCTCTGGAGTGGTTTTTCGCAAAAACCGATCCCATTGCCGAAATGTTCGGTGACAACTGGGATGCTGTTGCCGATGGGACCGCCGATTTTGAGTACTCCGTCCAACTAGCCGGAACCGAATATGAAGATACGCTGTTTGTGTTTTCGCGGGCGCTTTTCGACCGCCTCGAGCGTATCAGTCAGCTGGGCGAAAACATGGGCGCTGCTCTGGACAGCGGCGTGACGCAAGTCATAGATTCGTTAAACGCAAACAGTGCCGACATTGAACCCGGTGTCATCGTTATGCGCGAGGGGCTGGATTCCCTTTATTCACTGCTGGACTCGGTGCAGGTTCTTTTATGGAACCAACCATTTGCCCCGCTGGAATTGGACCTGGCGTTAATTGATTCCCTGCAGGGACTGGTGGAAGAGTTCGACTCCATTATGGCAGGAAAGGAATACCCCATCGGGCCGGATTCGGAAAACAAAACATTCCGACCGCGCGGCATCATCGAAAGTCTCGCCCATCACGACGGTATCTGGGGTGTCTACCAGGATTTTTACCGCACGGGCGAAGAACCAGAATACACGTTTAGCAACATCTTTCCGAATGGGGTCACCGCCGATATGTATGCAATGATTGCGTCCGATATAATTCTGAATGCCAACGACACACAGGAACAGTTTGAAACCAAACTGCACCTGTATCAAAAAGCGCTCCTGACGAAAGAAGCCCTGACGCCTTCTTTGGTTACTCCCGATGAGCACTTCGGTATTGCCCTGACACTGCTGTACGATATGCTGAATGATGAGGAATTTTTCGGTGATATTGACCGGGCACTCTACTTTATATCCGAGGGATACATTGACAGCCTGATCTTTTATTACGACTGGAGCAGTTTCGATCTCCAGGATCAGATCAGTGAAATCCGCCGTCATATTGACAAGTACATTGAAAGCGATGAACTGACCAATTATGTGATCCTCATTAAGGAAAATGACGACGGTCTGGGCTCCTATATTCTGGGTCCCGATTCTGAGTTTTCCATCACTTATCTGACTGTGCCCCATGTGATCATGGTGACCGGCGCCATGGAACTGGCAATTGATGCCATGTCCATGATCGCTGACGGTCTGTCGGAAACCTATGCGGAAATGAGCAATATTTTCATTCTGGATTTGGACCCATCGGTGCTGGATTTTTCCAATGTGGAATCGGAACTGGATATCATCCTGATCCTGGAACAATCCAATCCGGAATTTCTCACCGTAACACCCTATGGGATTGAAAAATTTCATGAAGCCGGCGCCTGGCTGGAGGACGCCTTCCTGAATCTCGGCACTTTCTTCGATAATATGGTGAATCTGATGATCGCCATAAAACCTTATGAAGATGATTTTGGTATGGATGCCACCGGGATGGAATTTATTATGGATATGATGTCCTTCAACACCTGGGAAATGTACGAGGATTTTGCCTATCCGGATTCCACCACATGGATTGAGGGCGAGCGGGTCAATCTCTCCGCCTGGTTTGACAATCCACCAAGCAGTTTTCTGACGATGTGGAAGAATTTCGTCCTCGGAACCGACAGTACGCTGGGTGGAATGTTCCCCGACCGCTACAAAGAGGTTGGCGTGCAAGAGGCACCGAATCTGCCCGTTTCCTTTGCCCTTCATCCCGTTTATCCGAATCCTTTCAATCCGGTAGCGACCATCAGCTTTGATCTGCCTGAAGCCGCCGACGTCTCACTCAGCATCGTCAATCTAAAAGGCGAAATCGTCGGACGTCTGCATAACGGACCACTGCATGCCGGCAAAATCAAACTGCAGTGGAATGCATCCAGCTATCCCTCCGGCATCTACTTTCTGAAAATGTCAGTAAATGACAAAATGGTGACCCGTAAAATGACGCTAATGAAATAGGACACCGATTGAAGCCGATTCATTCGATTCAAAAGGGGAAAAGCGGTCTACTTTTCCCCTTTTGCTTTATTGTGCTGATCACTCATCACGCCGCTGCCCGCTGGCAGGACAGCTTTAACCGGCTGGCGCTTTTCAATGATTTTAACGGTATATTATACCGTCAAATCGAATCTTTCGAACAACGGTTCAGCGTCATCTACCGATATGACGATATCTACCGGAAACGGGTTTTTAATCAACGGGCACTTCAAATCAAACAGGAAATTAATCAATATCAACTTGCCTTCCCTATAAAGACCGCTGCGGTTGACCATGTTTTCAGCACGGTTATCGGCTTTCATCGGCAAACTGCCGGGAATCAGCATGACCAGACCGCCATTCGGGGTAAGGGCATCGGTGAGGGACAGACCTATACCTTTCTCTGGGCAAGAACCGCCAGAAACAGAAGCGGGGGCTTTTATTTTCATTCCGCCTCCTATCATAACTGCGTCGAAACCATTATCGAATCCTACCCGCAATCGGAGGATTCCCGGCTGAACCGCTATTTTCTGGATTGGTTACCGAAAACATTCGGGAGTCCAATCGAATGTAAAAATCGCTCTCAGCACTTCGAACTGACCCCCTGGCTCAGTATCCCTTTTCACAATAATTCAAACCGCCTGCGCATCTTTCTGGATCACTCCCAGTGGAATAATGCCTTCTCCTTTCGCTATGTCAATACCACCAACAAGCCGACACTGAACGGTGTACGGGTTCTGGATATTCCGACTCAATTTTATTCAACACAATTATCCCTGCTGTTGGAGCGGTCGTCACACTTTTCTTCAGCCATCGAAGTTCGCTATTCCCGCGCCGGACTGAACTACGACACCGATAATCATCCGCCCTCCTTTATTGATTTTGCCAGTCTCGGAGATGGCAGCTTCAGCCTCAACGGCGGCGCTCTGCTTTTTCATCATATCAGGACCAATCACCGTTTGCGCTCCGGACTCTCCGTATCCACTTTCGGTGGCGAGTTTTCCATTCGGACACCGGTACTCGGATATATTTACAGTATCCTGCCGATTTCTCATCAAGCCGAAGGAAATATCCGGCAGGGACACGCCTTCAGCCAGAATTTTACCTACAGCGGTCATTTTACCAAAAAACAGACTCGCCTGGACTTGTCGCTTGATTATCTGCATTCACGGGTCACCTTGCGGATGTTGGGTGAAGCCGAGCTGGAGTTTGGATTAATGGCGGCACCCATTGATTATCCCATCCGCCTGAATATCAATCTTTTCAGCCTCCAGGTGGGATTACAGCACAAATTTGGTCCCGTTGCACTGGAGTATCGCCTGCGTCAGATGGTGCCCTTTATCAAACGTCTGGACGACAGTCCTGTTTACCTGACCACGGAAATTCCCGGTAAGAAAGTCATAGAGCGGGGCGGAGCAGTGCACCAGTTATCACTGAGCTATTATTTTTAACGGCAGCTGTTTTATTACCATCTTACCGGATAAAATGATAAATTTTCCTTGGAAGTGTGGCGCTATTAAATTAGTATTCCGAGGGTACTGGGAGTCACAAACAAGCTTAATTTATTTAAGAATATACCTGCTTTTTCCGCAATGATTAATTAAATTCAGCCGGTTGATGATTTGAAAAACACAAAGATTTGAGGTTTTTAAATGATAACAACCAAAAAATGCATCGAGCTGGAAGATCGCTATGGAGCCCGCAACTACAAGCCTCTTGATGTTGTTCTGACCCGTGGATCGGGTATCTGGGTGGAAGACGTCGAGGGTAAAAAATATATGGATTTTCTCGCCGCCTATTCAGCGGTCAACCAGGGGCACTGTCATCCCCGCCTGGTCAAAACAGTGCAGGAACAGGCAGCCCGTTTGACACTCACATCCCGGGCATTTCGGAACGACCAGTTGCCACTCCTGGCAAAGGAGTTATGCGAGCTGACCGGATATGAGATGATGCTGCCGATGAATTCCGGCGCCGAAGCGGTGGAAACCGCCATCAAAGCCGCCCGCAAATGGGGCTATAGCGTCAAGGGTGTTGCCCGGGACAGGGCGGAAATAATCGCCTGTGAGGGGAATTTTCACGGACGGACGGTAACCATCGTCTCCTTTTCCACAGAAGAGCAGTACAAAGAGGGCTATGGTCCATTGACACACGGCTTCAGAATCATTCCCTATGGCGATGCTGCGGCGCTGAAAGCGGCGATTAATAAAAATACTGTCGGGTTTTTAGTTGAGCCCATTCAGGGCGAGAGTGGTGTGGTTGTTCCCCGGGAGGGTTTTTTGCGGGAAGCTGCGGATGTCTGCCGGCAAAACAATGTTCTGTTAATTGCTGACGAAATCCAGAGCGGTCTCGGGCGTACCGGAACGCTTTTCGCCTACGAACATGAAAATGTGAAGCCGGATATAGTCGTCATCGGCAAAGCGTTATCCGGTGGTATGTACCCGGTCTCCGCAGTTGTTTCTTCCCGTGAGGTGCTGGGCGTTTTCAAGCCCGGCGATCACGGCTCCACCTATGGCGGCAACCCCTTAGCCTGCGCCGTTGCCCGGGAAGCGCTGAAAATCATTTTAGAGGAAAACTTAGTTGAGCGCTCCGCTGAGCTCGGCAAATATCTTATCAGCCGACTGCGGCAGATTGACAGTCCGTATGTTGATTTTTATCGCGGAAAAGGGCTCTGGATTGGCATCGTTTTAAAACCGGAAGCGGGGGGCGCCCGAAAATTTTGCGAGGCGCTGCAGGAAGAGGGCATTCTGGCAAAAGAGACACATGAGAACGTCATTCGCATCGCCCCACCGCTGATCATATCCAAAGCCGAGATTGATCAGGCATTGGTGATTATTAAAAAAGTATTAACCCAAATTTAACACTGAATAAAGGGAGGTTTTTTCATGAGTTATGTATTTCAAGGTTTAAAACCCGAAAAACTGTGGCGCTATTTTTACGAATTAAATCAGATACCCCGGGAATCCAAACACGAGGCTGAAGCCGGTCAGTATATTATCAGCGTTGCCAATGAGCTCGGGTTGCCCTACAAACAGGATGATGTTGGCAATATCGTCGTCAATAAGCCCGCCAGCGCCGGTTGTACAGACAGACCGAAAGTCTGCCTCCAGGGTCATCTCGATATGGTTTGCGAAAAGAACAGCGGTACGGAACACGATTTCCGAAAGGACCCGATTCGGATGCTGATTGATGGAGATTATGTCCGCGCTGACGGCACGACCCTGGGCGCTGACAACGGCATCGGCGTCGCCGCAGCTCTCACGGTTATGGCTTCCAGGGACCTGATCCATCCACCCATGGAATTCCTCTTCACTATTGACGAGGAAACCGGTCTGACTGGCGCTAACGCACTGAAACCCGGATTCGTCACCGCCGACATTCTGATTAACGGCGATTCCGAGGAAGACGGCGCGCTCTACATCGGTTGTGCCGGCGGCAAAGACACCGAAATCAAACTAACCATCGAATGGATCAATGTCCCTGCCGGTTACCTGCCTCTGCAGATTAAACTTACCGGTCTGAAGGGCGGACATTCGGGGCTCGACATCGCTCTGGGTCGTGCCAATGCCAATAAATTACTCAACCGTCTGCTCTGGAATGCCAACGATGAGCTCGATTTTCATCTTGTCTCCATCAGCGGTGGCAGTAAACACAACGCCATTCCCCGGGAAGCTGAGGCGGTTCTGGTAGTCAGACCAGATGATTTGGACAAAATGAAAGCGCTGATCACCAATTACGAGCAGATTTTCAAAGAAGAGTACAAAGGTATTGAGAGCGCCATTAAAATCGTGGCATCAGAAACCGGACCGCCTCAAAAAGTATTCTCCAAAGACTTCCAATTCCGCTTCGGGAATATGATCTATGCCCTGCCGCATGGGGTGGTCGCCATGAGTCATGCGATTCCCGATCTGGTCGAGACTTCCACCAGCCTGGCTATTGTTAAAACCGATGAAAAAAACATCTCGGTTCTTACCAGTCAGCGCAGCTCGGTGGAAACCGCCAAGATTGATATCGCTGATAAAGTCAAGGCGACCGGTTTGCTCGCCGGGGGAGCGGTCCGTCAGGGCGGCGGCTATCCTGGCTGGAAACCGAACATGGATTCGAAAATTCTGGAGATCATGAAATCCGCCCATAAAGCTCTCTATGGGAAAACACCGGAAGTGAAGGCGATTCACGCCGGACTGGAATGCGGCATTATCGGCGAAACCGTTCCGGGCATTGATATGATCTCTTTTGGTCCGACTATTAAAAATCCGCACTCCCCTGATGAAGTCGTCGCGATCAAGACGGTGGAAAAATTCTGGGGTTTGCTGGTGGAAACATTGAAGCGGATTGCCACCGGCTAGACCAGACCACCCTATCCAATAAAAAAGCCGTCTCGCAATCCGGGACGGCTTTTCGATTAAATAGAGCATCGGGCTTACCAATCCGGAATTTGACCATAGGACCAGATAAAGTTGAGGCTCAGAATCTCGCCGGGAACCTTGGCTTTCTCAAAAAGTCGCAAAGTATCCCGCAATATTGCCGTGTGCAGAGTCACGTGGTTCGCCTTCCCAAGAATCCGACCGAAGGGAAAATTGATAAACGCACAGCGGGGCGGTGACATAACCAGCGCCTGCTCGTAAAAAGGGGTGAGCATAGCGGTGGATATTTTCGCTACCTCCAGCTGATTGGCGATCAGGCAGGCGGTCTCAGCGGTTCGGGCTGAACAGGGAATGATCAGCGCTCCAACGCACTCTTCGGTCTTCAGCTGGTTAGCCAGTTTTTTAATGGCTTTGTCCAGAAGTTCCCGCTTATCGCTGGCGCCTGAAAAGCTGAACAAATTCTCATTAATTTTACCGATCAGTCCCTCCTTTTGCAGTAAAACCAGGCGGTCAATAGGCAGAATCACATTGATATCCTTTTCCAGTTCAGAAGTCTCCCAATCCAGAGCAAAAAATTCCAAATCATCACGATCAAAATTGATATCAATAGCGCGATAACTATAATTGCTATCCTGCGGCTCTTTGGTAAAGGGTTTACCGCTCTTTAGATAGGCACCGCAAACGGATATTAGTGCGATTTTACTGTCAATCAGTTTCGCCTCAAAGGGAGTCCAGGTAATGTTCCTCTGGCGCTCCCGGATCCGGTAAGAGCGCGCCAACTGTTCATAGAGAAGGCGTTTCTTATCCGGTAAATAAGAGAATTCGGTTTTTTTCATGGACTAAATTTAATAAAAAATTTTATATTCTCAATGTAGAATAATTTCTGTAATCCTTAAATCTTCAGCGACGATATTTCAGCCGGCGCACCTCTTTTTCAGCCCAATATTTTAACTGATCAACATTCAAATGCCGGTAATCACGATAGTAAAGCGGTTTCCCAAAATTAAAATGGACATTCGCCGATCGAACATGCCAGTTGCCCTTCGTTTTTGCCCGATACAGACCATGCATCCCAATTGGCAGTATATCAGCCTGTGCCTTCAGCGCCAGATAAAATGCCCCCTTGCGGAAAGGTTTCATCTCGCCGGTGGTGGTACGCTCTCCTTCGGGAAAAATCAAAAGAGAGGTGCCCTTTTTCAGAACATCGCGGGCACGGTCCAGGCTGGCAATCGCCGCCCGTAAATTGCCCCTGCCAACCGGAATATTGCCCCATTTTTGCGTCATCTTTCCCCAAACCGGCCAGGAGAAATGATCCGTCAGTTCCAGAACCGCGAAAAAGAGCGGGATATATCCCGGACAGATAAAGGCATCCAGAAGGGATTCATGATTGCAGAGAATTAAATAAGATCGTTTATGGTCAAAATTATCCAGACCGGTGACTTTCACCCGCACCGCAATGGACCGCAGCAGCAGACGACAGAGGGGCTGCACCAGGACGTATATCTGTTGAGGACGATAGAAAACCAAACCGATAAACACCAGCGCCGCAATCAGGGAAAAAACCGCCACCGCCACCGCCCAGCGGTAAATGTAGATAATTTGTTTCATTCAAAAAATCATCAAAACCGGGTATCAGCAAATTAATCGTTATAAATATAAACAATCCGCCCCGAGCTACAAGTTCTTTTTCGTTGCTCCCAGATTTGCTGAGAAGCTCAAGATAGCGTATGCTTAATTGACGATTCCATTAAGATGGTAACAAATTTTTCAAATTAATCGCTCTGCAATCCTCCCGGATGACTGCCGGACTACATGAAACCCGCCCGCTACCCGGTTGAAAAGCATAATCGCCTTTTGCCTTGATTTTAGAGAGGGCTGGAATTAAATTTGCTTTGCTTTACAGAACGGGTTGGTAAAGTTGGAACTATTTGTAATTATTATGCTTAGAGAAGTCAGGTGACAAAAATCATAACGGTTGCCAATCAGAAAGGCGGCGTCGGAAAGACCACAACCTCGGTTAATCTTGCGGCAGGTCTGGCTGTGTCAGAGGTCAACACCCTCTTAATTGACATGGACCCTCAGGCAAACGCAACGATCGGTTGCGGCATTGAATACCAGTCCGCCGACCAAACCATCTATAACGTTCTGGTTGACAGTCTGGATATTAACGAACACATTTATTCTACAGAAATTCCCTTTCTCGAGGTGGTACCATCCTCTCCTCAGTTGGTCGGTGCCGAGATCGAGATGGTCTCCATGATCAGTCGCGAGAGTATCCTGAAAAAAGCCATCAAACATCTCGAAAAGGAGTATAAATACATCATTATTGACTGCCCGCCCTCTCTGGGATTACTGACAATCAACAGCCTGACTGCGGCTCAATCCGTGCTGATTCCGATCCAGTGTGAGTACTACGCCATGGAAGGATTAGGACAGCTGTTGAACACAATCCGGCTTGTTCAGCGCAATCTGAATCGGGACCTTCAAATTGAAGGCGTCTTGATCACGATGTATGACTCGCGCATCCGTTTGTCCCGGGAGGTTACCGAACAGGTTCGCAGTCATTTTAAAGAAAAAGTGTACAAAACCATCATCCGGAGGAATGTCCGTTTGGGCGAATCGCCCAGCTTCGGCAAGCCGATTATCCTGTATGACGCATCGTCGGCGGGCGCGCAGGACTATATGAATCTGGTAGGAGAAATACTGCACAATGACGATCAAACGACTCGGTAAAGGTCTCGGGGCGATCATCCCCGAATTTCCTCAAGGCATTGATCTCACCAATCGGATTGCGGAAATTGAGGTGGACAAGGTGCAGGTAAATCCCAACCAGCCCCGCAAAGAATTCAATCCGCAAGCCATGGAAGAATTGAAGCAGTCCATTCGCGAAAACGGTATCATTCAGCCCATTACCGTGCGGCAAAAGGAGGATGAATTCGAATTAATCGCCGGTGAAAGACGCCTGCGGGCTTGCATTGAACTGGAGCGAAAAACGATCCCCGCCTTTGTCCTGTCCGTAGCCAGCGACGTGGAAATGATGGAGATGGCACTGATCGAAAACGTCCAGCGGGAAAACCTGAATCCTGTGGAAGAGGCAAAAGCCTACCAGATACTCGTCAATTCCTTCAATCTCTCCCACGATGACATCGCCAAAAAAGTCGGCAAAGAGCGTTCTACCATCACCAACTCCCTGCGCCTTCTGACCCTTCCCGAGGAAATTCTCCGTGATTTAAAAGACCAGAAACTCAGCGCCGGACACGCTCGTCCCATCATTACCATTTCCAACCGGGAACAGCAACTGAATCTGTGGCGGAAAATCAAACGCGACGCCCTGAGTGTCCGCGCCACCGAGGCGCTGGTAAAAAAAATCACCACCGCTCCGGAGAAAAAACAGGTTCCGCTAAAATCCACACCCAAAAAATTGTACAAACACATCGAGGATCGGTTGATGCATATTACCGGCTCCCGTGTAAGAATCAAGGGAAAAGACCGGGGAGTCATTGAAATCGAATATTATTCAAAGGAAGATTTGGGACGCCTGGTCGAAATGTTCGAATTAATTGAGGATCGCAATCAATGAATAAGAAGCAATATACCCTGCATTTGATCAGCGATGCCCGTAAAACACCGCTGCGCCTCACCATCAGCTCCTTTTTCGCCAAAGCGCTGCTGATACTGTTATTTTTATTCATAGTCGCAATTATCATCGGCGCAATCTATCTGATTCCCCGCGCCAGACAATATAACGATCTGGTAGCCGAGAACGAACGTCTGATTGTGGACCGTCTGAAAGTTACTCAGATTTTGAGCGATTACAATAAAATCCGGCAAATGGACCAGTATATCCGTTCGGTTTTAGGTGCCGACCTGAATATCGCCTCTCTGGATTCCCAGTATATTGATTCTCTGTTCATTCCTCTGGGAATCGCCAATCACACCAAAGAAAAATCGGTGGAAATCAGTTATCTCGATAACGTCCCGATTTACCCGCCGGTCGAAGGCTATATCACACAGGGATTTGTTGATGACCATATTCTTTTCCAGGATAATCACTATGGCGTTGACATCGCCGCGCCCGAAGGCGTCCCGATCCACGCTTCCGCATCAGGTATGGTGGTGTTTTCCAATTGGACCTACGATCTGGGCTACACCGTTATTCTGTACCATCCGAACGGCTATTTTACAATCTACGGTCACAATCAGCGCAATATCGTGGAAGAGCACCAGTATCTCAAACGGGGCGATATCATCGGCTTTCTAGGAAACACCGGCATCAGCCAGGGACCGCACCTGCATTTCGAAATCTGGCGCGAGGGCAAACCGATTGATCCCCAGAGCATGATCTATTCCTATCGCCGCACGGATATTTCTGTCAACAATTATGGAGGCTAAAGAGTATATGAACAAGAAAAAGGATTCAACCATAAATACAATTATCGGCGAAGATACCGCCATCACCGGTAATATTCAGCTTGACGGCAACATCATCATCTACGGACAGGTAGAAGGAGATATCAGCACCAGGAATGCTATTACGCTTTCCACGACCTCCCGCATTCGCGGCAATCTGCATGGCGAGGACATCAATATCGGTGGCAATATCGAAGGCAATGTGAATGCCGCCGGCAAGGTAATCCTGGGAGAAAAAGCTGTTTTGAAAGGCGATATCAAAGCCGCTCAGCTGGTTATCGAAGACGGGGCAAAATTTGAAGGCTCCTGCTACATGAACCTCAACAATGTATAATTCCTTCTCATTTGTCACAGGCAAATTTCCAAAAACCTGCCACGTTTCAGGTCATCACCATCGCTAAAAATAAATGAAAATCGGTCAATCTATCAGGCGCTGTTTACCATTACTGATCGGACTTTTACTTTCCGGTCATTTATTGGCAGCTCCACCGGCGACACTTTCAGATAACATGACCCATCGTATGATGATGCTGGTTATGCAGCTGGGCTTAATTCTGTTCGCGGCGCGACTGGGCAACATATTTTTTGAAAAATTCAAAATGCCCGGCGTTCTGGGTGAGCTGTTCGCCGGAATTTTAATCGGGCCTTATCTACTCGGCGCCGTTCCGCTACCCGGGTTTCCTGCCGGTATTTTCCCCATCGCTTCGGAAACCTTTCCCATATCTCCCGAACTGTACGGAATCAGCACCCTGGCATCAGTGGTATTGCTGTTTATGATTGGACTGGAGACCGATTTTCGCCTCTTTTTACGCTACTCCGTTATCGGCAGTATCGTGGGTATCGGCGGGGTACTCTTTTCTTTTTTAATCGGAGATATCCTGACCATCCTGTTGTCAAAATGGCTTTTCGGTGCCCGGCTGGGATTTTTCTCGCCCCCCCCTCTTTTCTTGGGTATAATTTCGACAGCCACATCAGTCGGAATCACTGCCCGGATTCTATCGGAACGACGTAAACTGGATTCGCCGGAGGGGGTCACTATCCTGGCGGGCGCTGTCATAGACGACGTACTCGGTATTATTCTGCTGGCGGTGGGACTCGGAATTCTAACGGCTTCGACAAAATCCGGGAATGTTGACTGGGCGCACATTGGTATTATTTCAATCAAAGCAGTCGGAATCTGGGCGGCGGCTACGATTATTGGACTACTGGCGTCCCGCAAAATCAGCCTGCTGTTAAAATTGTTTCACGACCGCACCTCCATCGCCATGATGGCGCTGGGCTTCGCCCTGGTTCTAGCCGGGCTCTTCGAAGAAGCCGGTCTGGCAATGATTATCGGCGCCTATATCATGGGTTTGTCTCTCTCTAAAACCGACATTAACCATGTGGTCATGGAAAAAATGGGGCCGATTTATTCATTCCTGGTACCAGTCTTTTTCACGGTGATGGGGATGCTGGTCAATGTCCGCCTGTTCACTTCCAAAACAGTGCTCCTAATGGGGGTTTTTTATACAGTCGGCGCGGTCGTGTCAAAGGTACTGGGATGCGGTATTCCGACCCTTTTTGCCAATTTCAATTTGCGCGGTGCGTTGCGGATCGGCGTGGGGATGCTGCCAAGGGGCGAGGTGGCGCTGATTATCGCCGGGATTGGTCTGGCAGCTGGTCTGTTACCACCAGAATTTTTCGGAATTGCAATCATGATGACTCTTATCACAACATTGATATCACCGCCGATTCTGGTGGGCATGTTTAATAACGAGCAGAGTGGTACCCGCAAGCAGATCAGAGAGACTGAAGAAGCCCGCCTTTCCTTTGAATTTCCCAACATCCAGACGACCAATCTGATGGTGAGCAAACTGCTGGCGGTATTTGAATCGGAAGGATTTTTTATTCACATCCTAAATCAGCCTGAACAGATTTACCAGCTGCGCAAAGATGAAATGATCATCGGTGTCACTATTGATTCAAATACCATCAATATTGACTGTGATAAGAGTGAGGTGTCCTATGTCAATACAGCGATGCTCGAGGTGTTTGCCGATTTCGAGGCGACCGTCAAAGCGCTTCGCAAACCGATAGACAGCGACACGGTTGCCATGCGTATTCAGGAACAACCCGCCTTCAAAACTCCGGTCCATTCCCAACTGGCGCAGTACCTGACGCCCGACGTCTTATGCGCATCGCTACGGGGCAAAACAAAAACGGAAGTAATTGATGAACTGCTGGAAATTCTGGACCGCGCCGGTTTGGTAAAAAATTTTGAGTCAGCCCGCAAAACCGTATTTGAAAGGGAAGCGAGTATGTCAACGGGCATTCAGTACGGAATCGCCATTCCGCACGGTCGCTGCGATGCGGTTGACCGGCTGGTATGTGCAATCGGAATCAAGCGGGAGGGAGTAGATTTTAACTCTGTTGACGGAAAACCCACCAACATTATCGTTTTGACGCTCTCGCCGGAAAGCGCCTCAGCGCCGCATATGCACTTTATGTCCATGATCAGTCAGGCTCTCGATGAAGAAGGACGCGCAAAATTACTGGCGTGTAAAACATCCCGACAGATGTATCAGGTGCTCAGCAAATCAACCGCATCGCCCAAACGTAAAAAATCAGAGAAAAGAGAATAAAGGATTGCTATGCTCAAGAGAACCGTTACCTGTGGTCAATTGCGAAAAGAACATGTTGGACAATCGGTAATTTTGAACGGCTGGATCAATCGCCGCCGCGATCTCGGGGGGCTGATATTCATTGATCTGCGGGATCGCTACGGCTTAACTCAGATCATTTGTGATCCGGTAACTGCCCCGGAGGTGATAACCGTCGCCCACAGCCTCGGAATGGAGGATGTCATCGCGGTCAGGGGCACCGTGCGCGAGCGTCCCCAAGAGGCCCTGAATCCTGATATGCCGACCGGTGAAATAGACATTCTGGCTCAGACAATCGAGGTTCTGAGCCGTTCTGCCACCCTCCCGTTTCTGGTAACCGACCGCAGCACCGGTCTGGAGGATTTGCGCTTAAAGTATCGTTATCTGGAGCTACGTACCGCCGAGCTCCAGTATAATCTGGCTGTCCGGCATCGCGCCGCCCAGAGTGTCCGCCATTATTACAATAATAATCAATTCTACGAAATCGAAACCCCGGTGCTGATGAAAAGCACCCCGGAAGGTGCCCGGGATTACCTGGTACCCAGCCGAATCCACAAGGGTCGCTTTTACGCCCTGCCACAATCTCCGCAAACCTATAAGCAGCTACTGATGATCGGCGGTTTTGACCGCTATTTTCAAATCGTCAGGTGTTTTCGCGATGAAGACCTGCGCGCCGACCGTCAACCTGAATTCACCCAGATTGACGTGGAAATGTCCTTTGTTGAAGAGGAGGATGTCATACAGAGCACTACGGCGCTGCTCCGGCAGGTCTTCCACGATGTATTGGATGTGGAATTGCCCGCAACTTTTCCGAAAATGGAATACAGCGAAGCCATACGCCGGTACGGCTCCGACAAACCGGATTTGCGATTCGATATGAAAATCCAAACTTTGAATCGGCTCCTGGCAGAATCTGATTTCCAGGTTTTCCGGTCGGTTCTGGAGAAAAACGGAACCGTCGCCGCTATCTGCGTTCCCGGTGGTGCTCAGTTCAGCCGTAAAATTATTGACGACCTCACCGTAAAAGTACGCCGCTGGGGAGGTCAGGGATTAGCATTCACGAAAATCGCCGAAGGGGGCTTGGAAAGTGGTCTTGCCAAATTCCTTGCGGGCTATGCAAACGATTTGATTGCAACCTTCTCCGCACGCCCCGGCGACCTGCTGCTGTTTATCGCCGACCAGCCGAAAATCGCCTACCCGGTACTGGGACGTTTACGCAACGCTACTGCTAAACTCATGAACCTGATTCCCGAAAATATTTTTAAGCCCCTCTGGGTGACCCGTTTTCCACTGCTGGAATGGGATGCAGAGCAGCAGCGCTATGTGGCAATGCATCACCCCTTTACTGCCGCATTGCCGGAAGACCGGGGAAAATTGATTGACCAGCCTGAAACGGTGCGCGCCCGGTCTTATGATATTGTCATTAACGGTAGTGAAATCGGCGGCGGAAGTATCCGCAATCATACCCGGGAACTGCAGCAGGAACTGTTTGACGTGCTGGGTATCAGTCGGGAAGAGGCGCGGGAAAAATTTGGCTACCTGCTCGACGCCCTCACCTTCGGCGCTCCGCCTCACGGCGGTATTGCCCTGGGATTTGATCGGCTGGTTATGCTGCTGGCTGGTACTGAAAATATCCGCGACGTGATTGCTTTCCCCAAAACCACCAGCGGCGCATCTCTGATGGACGGTTGCCCGTCAGCGGTGAGCAGTAAGCAGCTGGACGAGCTGGGAATTCAGCTGAAAACGGAAAAACACCCTAACCTAAAAAAGAGAAATGACGCGCAAAACCATTGAAATCAAAGGCATAGACCCGTTCCAGATAATGGGCGCCAATGATATTTACCTGAGGATGTTGGCGGATAAATTCCCGCTGAAAATTTTCGCCCGGGGCAATCAGATTCATCTGGAAGGCGAGACAGATCACATTGAACAGGTTAACCGTATCCTGGGCGAAATGTTACTCACCGCTTCTCAAAAGGGTTTTATCGAAACCGCTGACGTTGAGACGTTGATCAATCTGGAATTGAGCGACCATCCTCTGGATCAAGAGATCACAGCGGACACCGTTATTCTGTTTAAAAAATCCGGCGCCATCAGACCCCGCTCCACAAACCAGGAACGATATTTCCAGGCTACCCTGAAAAACGATATTGTATTCGGCATCGGACCCGCTGGAACCGGCAAAACCTATCTGGCTGTGGCGATTGCGGTTGCCGCGCTGCGCAATCATGAAGTGAAACGGATTATCCTGACCCGCCCGGCGGTGGAAGCCGGCGAAAGTCTCGGTTTCCTTCCCGGTGACCTGAAGGAAAAAATCGAACCCTATCTGGCACCGCTCTACGATGCCCTGCATGATATGCTGCCGGCTGACAAGTTGAAAAGTTTTACCGATCAACACATCATCGAAATTTTGCCGCTGGCTTACATGCGCGGTCGTACATTGAATAATGCCTTTGTGATCCTGGATGAGGCGCAGAATACCAGCAGCATGCAGATGAAAATGTTTTTAACCCGGCTGGGCGCCAACTCCAAAGCTATTATCACGGGTGATATCACCCAGATTGATATTCCCGACCGGCACAGTTCCGGCTTGATTGAAGCAAAAAACATTCTTCAGAATATTGATGGAATTGACTTCGTCTATTTCAATCCGGGCGACGTCGTTCGTCATAGATTGGTCAAAGAGATCATCAAAGCCTATAACGGCAAAGATACCGAACGGTGAGACGCAGAAGATTTCCATTGTTTATAAACACTACTGCCGGCGCGGTTTTCATCTTTTGCTGGATCGCATTACTCGGTCTTTCCAGGACTCTGTCCGCCCGGACAGACGGCAATGACCGGCAAAAAGTCTGGATTTACCTGGATACCGAGCGGTTGAAGACGGAAGATTTTGTTCCGTTTACATGCTCTCCGCGTACCGCAGCCCGGCTCCTCCGGAAAGGCATACCGGGAGCAAAAAACTTCTCCGCTACGGTTCCGGGCGAGCACATCAGGGCGGCGATCGAACGCTGCTGTCGCGAGATTCTGTTCTATTCACGAGCTCTGCAAGCTTATTCAGTCTATGTTGATTCCACTCAGATTTTATCGCTCTTAAACCTGCCCTACATCAAAGAATTGCAGGCTGTGCGACGCTACCATAGGACCTCACCACCAGCCCCCCGCCGACAGCTTGAAAAATCACAAGTCGTTAATCCTCTCTACGGCAACTCCTACGCCCAGCTGCAACGGCTGAATGTTCCGGCGGTTCATGAACTTGGGTTTACCGGCGCAGGTGTTCGCATTGCGGTGATTGATGCCGGTTTTTATAAAGATCATGAAGCGTTTCAACACATCGTCGCCGATGGTCGGTTGGTGGCAGAGCGGGACTTTATCTTCAAAGACAACGATGTTCAGGATGATCAGACGGGCAGTAAAACCATCAGCGCTCAGTGCCGGCATGGTACCTCGGTCTGGAGTCTTATCGGTGGATACGTAGCAAACACATACATCGGCGCCGCCTATAACGCCGAATTTCTGCTGGCAAAGACCGAAATCCTTGCTTCGGAAACCCCTTTGGAAGAGGATTACTTTGTGGCGGCGGTCGAGTGGGCGGACCAAAGTGGTGCGGATATTATCAGCTCCTCGGTTGCCTATCGCTACGACTTTGATAATCCAGCCAACGACCACCCCTATGAAGACCTGGACGGGCGGACTACCCCGGTGGCGCGGGCAGTCAATTGGGCTTTCGAGCGCGGGATTTTACCCGTCATCTGCGCCGGAAATGCCGCCCAACTTTTCTCCGACGGCGGTTTGATGTCCCCCTCCGATGCCTTTGGAGCTTTAACGATCGGCGCAGTGAATCTGGACGGTCAAATCGCCGGGTTCAGCTCTCACGGCCCAACCCCCGACGGTCGAATCAAACCCGATCTCTGTGCACCCGGCGTCAACATTTTCGTGGCATCCTCGGGTTCACCGACATCTTACAATTCCGGTGACGGAACCTCCTATGCAACGCCTTTGATAGCCGGCAGCGCCGCTTTACTGATGGAAAAATATCCCACCCTGACGCCGGCTCAAATCATAGAAATACTCAAAAGCAGTGCCTCTCGCAGCAGCAATCCCGACCAGAGCTACGGGTGGGGTGTTCCGGATATTTATCATGCTATGTTCGCTGGGGATTCGCTCCTTATTCCGGGACGCCCGCTGGCGCGAAAACGACTCTATGCGCTGCCGAATCCAGCGATCTCAGATGTGGCGCTGACCTTTCTCTGGACACATGCGATTCCCACCGAAAAGAAGGTGCCGCTAAATATTTACAATCTTCTGGGTGAACTCATCTGGAGCACCGAACTGAAACCAAAAATTGCCGGAACGCAGGAATCAATTTACTGGAATCTGAAAAATCTACAGGGACAAAAAGTCTCCTCCGGCATCTATATTGTGACTATTAACGATCGGGACACAATAATTCGTGGCAATTGTCTGGTACTACATTAACTTTTCAGGGAGTTCAAACATGGCTGACAACCTTACAAAGCGGCGGATGTCTAAATAGGGAGAAATTTGAATGGATCAGCAAGAAATAGATCTGATTGAACGAATTAAAAATGGTGATGAAATGGCCTTCCAGACAATGATGACCAAGTACGGAGAGCGGGTGATGGGTCTGGCTTTTCATTTCACCAAAAACTATCAGGACGCCGAAGACCTGTATCAAGAGACCTTTATTAAAGTGTACCGCAATATCGGCTCTTTTCGGTTCGAAAGCGAGTTTTTCACCTGGGTTTATCGAATTCTTGCCAATCAGGCTTTCAATTTCTATCGCAAATCCAAACGAATGATGCCCGTAGACCCCGGCGAAGATGATTACCTCTGGGAAACCATCCCGGACGATGAAGCCAATGAAGCCGATCAGGCGACTCTCAATGCCTCTCTGCGGGAAGAAATTGACCGGGCGCTGCGGCAGCTTTCCTCCCAACAACGGGTCGTCTTCATTTTGAAACATTACGAAGGCAAAAAGATCAAAGATATCGCCGCGATCCTGGATTGCACCGAAGGAACTGTGAAGCGTTATCTGTTTCGGGCAACCCGGAAATTACAAAACTTGCTTGTCAAAGCATGAAGGAATCTACTATGAAAACACACAAACAATTTGAATCCATGCTAATGCTCTATTTTCATAACGAACTAAGCGCCAAGGATGAGGCACAGTTCAAAAAACATCTGGCGGAATGTCCGGAATGCACCGGCGCCCTACGCCGAATGAACGATCTGAAACAGGCGCTGGAGCATCCATCCCGGGCAGTGCCAAGTCCTGTGCTGATAGAGCGGGCTAATGCTAAGGTCATGAGAACCATCCGGCAAACAAAAAAGCGCCGGTTCAAATGGACGTTTTTCGGAATTCTTGATGAAATCCAGGACGCCCTGACTGGCTTTCTCGCGCAGCCCCGGTATCAGCTGGTATCCATCGGGATTACCTTCATCATTGGGATTTTCGTCGGCAAACTCTGGTTAAGCAGCGGTTTACGGCACGATCCTGGTATGCTGGCTAATTTTGTCAATTACCAGGTCGCTCTCACCGATGCAGAAAAGGAACAACTGCAAAAGGCGATGGCTAACTATCTTATTCAGTCCGGCGGGGTTGAGATAGCCGATCTAATTCAAAGCTCCACTGACGATAACGGTATGGTGGAAGTCAACCTGAAAGTGGACCGTGATATTGCCATTAAAGGCGGTCTCGATGATCCCACGATCTTGAATATGCTCCAGTATTCGGCGCGCTATGACCAAGACCGTTCCCGGCGCCTGCGGGCAATCAAATTATTGGCAAAATCTCCACAGAATAGTCGCAATGAGTCCACCATGATATCGGTATTACTCAATGACAGTGACCCGGAGGTCCGCGACCAGGCAATGGACGCACTGGAATCCTATGACCTGACACCCCAGATCATAGACGCCTTCAAAACCATCGCTCTGCGGGACAGCAGCTCCGAAATTCGACGCCGTGCCGTCAAAGAGCTCTATCAAAGCGCCGATGAAACGATAGTGCCGATCCTGGCATTAATTGCCACCAATGATCCTGATTCAACTCTGCGTAAAACAGCTCAGAATTACCTTGACGTCATTGTAGGAAAAAGTAACCAACAGGTGTTGCAATGAAAATATATCGTCAAATCCTGCTTTTAATCCCTCTCTGCAGCCTGCTGCCGGCACAGAAATTGGAATACGACGGGATGCGCTATCACGGCGAATCAGTCAAGGAGTACAATATTTCCGAAAAGGGTTCCCTGGTAATGAAGAAGATTCGCGGTGATATCAAAATTGTCGGTGCAGCCCGTGATAATGTCACGGTTACAGAACATTTCCGGATTAATACCTATTCCGAAAAAGAGGCTGAAAAAATACTCCGGACGCACCGCGCCAAATATATTCAAAAGGGCAATGTCCTGACGATCGAGGGGGGTGACAATTTCCGGCGCTATCAAAACGACTTTACAATTCAGGTTCCGACCAACTTCAATCTTAATATTGACGTGGTTGGTGGTGATATTGTGACCGAAACCGTAAACGGCATTGTCGAAGTCCACACCTCGGGCGGTGACATTGATATTCTTGAGACAACCGGAAAACTAACGGTCAATACTTCCGGTGGGGATATAAGCATCCGAGAATCCGGAGCCGAAATCCGGGCGATAACCTCGGGCGGTGATATTGTTCTGAATAAAATATCCGGCAATCTTTTCGCCAAGACCTCCGGCGGCGACATCACCGTTAAACAGCTGACCGGTGACGGCGAAATTAAAACCTCGGGCGGTGACATATACATTACCGGCATCAAAGGCAGCTTTTTCAGGGGCAGCACTTCGGGCGGCGATATTGGCGGTGATGACATTGATGCGGAACTAACGCTGAATACCTCGGGCGGCGACATTACCCTCGGCAAAGCAAATTCCCGCGCCCGCCTGGAAACCTCCGGCGGCGACATTGACGTTAAGGAAATTAACGGCAACCTCGCTGCGACGACCTCCGGCGGGGATATTGAGATCGGCAGAGTCAGCGGCGAATGCATCCTGAAGACTTCCGGTGGGAATATTGAAGTCCGCCTAGCTGAAGACAAAATTCACGCTACCACCTCCGGCGGCGATATTTACATGTCAGAGGTTTACGGAGCCGTTTACGGTCGGACATCCGGCGGGGATATTGAGGTAAATAAGCTGCTTAAAAAATCACTCCCCAGCCATAACGTTGATCTGGCATCCTCCGGTGGAGATATTGCCCTTAAAATACCCGATTATATGAAAGCTGATATTTTCGCCCAGATTACGGTCTATGACAAATGGGATCGTTGCGAAATCCGTTCCGATTTTCCGCTCGACATCCAAAAAGAGAGTCGCGGCTCCAAACTGATAATCACCGGCAAAGGGCGTATCAACGGCGGCGGTGATGATATTACTCTAAAAACCAGTGGCGGCAATATCGGCATCCGTCACCAGTAGAATTGACATTGACACCTAAAGAGGTTTACTCCATGAAAAAGATAATTTTCCCGATTTTAATTCTCCTGACCATAAGCGCCCAATCCAATGATATCGTCACCGAAAGACACAGCGTACCCTACAAAGGCGAAAAGGAGCTGGACGTGAGCATTGAATTCGGGTTGGGGCAGCTGGAGCTGCGCAGCAATGACAATTCCAAATACCTTGTACAGGCGGAAATAACCTACTCCAAAGATATTTACCGCCCGGAAATCAGCTATAAAACCGTGGGCGACCGGGGCAAGCTGAAAATGGTCTCCCATCAGAATAAAGATAAATCTGTCTGGGGACGTTCCAAAAAAAGCGATTCCGACCTTAAAAACAATCACTGGCGTATCGCTATGACAGAGCAGGTACCCACCGCCTATAATGTTGAACTGGGGCTGGGCAAAGGTATTCTCGACTTTACCAATATCGGGGTCAGCGACCTGAATCTGGAATGCGGACTCAGTGATGTACTGGTCGAATTTGCCAAAAAAAATCCCGAACGTATCCGTAACCTGGTCATTCAAACCGGTCTGGGTAACGTTGAGGTAACCGGACTGTGCAACAGCAATATGGATCGGTTCAGCGTAGAATCCGGGCTGGGATCAACAAAATTGCGGTTTGACGGAGATCTGAGACGCGATATCAAGGGACGGCTGACCGTCGGGCTCGGCTCCCTGACTATTGAAATCCCGGAGGAATACGCCGTCCAGATCGAAGCCGAAGGCTCCTTTCTGTCTTCTCTTAATTTCAACGGATTCAGAGAGGTCGAACAGAATATCTATCGCAGCAAGAACTGGAAAAATGCCGGGCAGCGGATTTATCTGGTGATCGAAATCGGGCTTGGCAGCGTTGATATCCGCTGGATAGAGTAATTTAATTTGCAGATTATCAATCATGAAAGGCGGCTGACAGACGTCCGCCGTTTCTTCTATTCATCCAGAAAATCTTCCCGGATCAGAACCAGAATGTAGGAGTGCGGTACAATGATATATTTCTTGCCTTCCAGCTCTAGCTCAATGGCATGTTTGCGCAGAAAGATGGCATAATCGCCCTCTTCCGCCTGGAGCGGCATATACTGGGGCTCATGGTGTTCTTGCGCCCAGGGTTCATCGGAAGATTCGTCCAACGTTGGAATCGGAAATCCGGGACCTACTTTGACAATAAAACCGCCCTGTACAATCTCCTTTTCCTTGACTCCCGGCGGCAGATAAAGACCGGACGGGGTCTTGGAGTGGTCGGTATCCGGATCAATCAACACCCGGTCGCCCACCAAAATAATCTCTTTATCACCTTTCAGCATACTCAAATTTAGTAAAAATTTAACGGATCGGAAATAGAGAATCGGTTTATCCCTTTCCTATTAGGAACTTTTTCCGAAAGCTTGTAAACTATCACGGCGTAACGTTTTGACGAT
>DSAS01000109.1 GCA_011046365.1 Fidelibacterota bacterium | reverse complement strand
CTTGTTCTGACCAGTGCGGTACTCTGATCAATTACCCTTAATATAATTGGAATGAACAAAAAAAGCCCGGCGGAAATACCGGGCTTTTCATTATAGAAAGAGACATGTTTACGAATTACGCAATGCCTTGATTTTATCACTCAAATAGGTGATGTGTTTCATCTCCTCTTTGATAATCGCATTGATCTGATCCCTGCCTAAATCCGGCGGTATCAGATCCTGAATACCGTAGTAGAAAACGATAGAGTCTTTTTCCAGTCCGATGGCAAAATTCAGAATATCCACCAAACTCCGTTTGGTGGACAGGTACTCGCTGGGATCGGTGTTCAGGTCGAAGACCACGCCATCGGCGAAAGTGCGCAAATACTGAATCGCACTGGTGTTCAGATCAAACTGGTTTGGTGCGAGTTTCCGGTCGGCGATTTTCTCCTTCAGATAGCTGAAAACGCGTTCATGTTTTTCCTCCATATCCACCAGGTCCAGGAGGAGCAGCTTGTAGTTTTGGTCGCTTACCTGGTTGGCGGCTTTGCGGTAGTACTTCGCGCCGTTGCGTTCGATCTGCTCAGCGATTTCAAATATCTCTTCGATGCTGAACTGTAGGGTCATGGGCTATTCTCCTTCTGAGGGGGGAGGTGTAAACACCCGTTTTCCAAGCTCGCGGTCAATCATCATCAAACCGTTGGCAGAGTCACCCACCCGGCGCAGCATCTGTTCGACTTTGCCGACGCTGCCCTCTTCTTCGACCTGCTCAGCGACAAACCAATCCAGCAGCACTTTCGCCGCATAGTCGTTGACCTCGATGGCGAGCTTCATCAGATCGTTAATTTTTCCGGTAATGAACTCCTCATGAGCCAGAGCATCTTTAAAAGCCTCGAGGGGTGATTTCCAGTTTGTTTTCAAGATTTCCAAATTCTGGAGTTCGACCTTCACGCCACGCTCGTGGATAAAATTGAAAAATTTGTGAGCGTGCATGATTTCTTCCTGTGCCTGAGCGGTCATCCACTGTGCCATACCGTCCAGTCCTTCGGCGCTAAAATAGGAGACCATAGAATAGTAAATATAAGCTGACTCGAGCTCGTGTTTGACCTGTTCATTGAGTTTTTTATAAAGTTTCTCATTGAGTTTCATCACTCTTATCCTTTCCATAAACCATGAACGTTACAGTATTCCCGGGCGCTGACTTTGTTTGCCTTTACGTAAAAATGCGCTACTGGTTCGTCGCCGGGCTTTAAAAACTGGCGGTAGGATTTGCCGTCGGCGATCAGTTCGATCCATTCGATATAATGGGCTTCAACCATGGGATGCAGCGTACTGCCAACTGTCACCTTGTAGCCGTTTTCCGTCTTTTCGATTACGGGTACATGTTTTTCAGTGGAAGAATCAGCGGTTTGTTCTTTCAGCAATGTCATCGGCTGACCGCAGCAGACCAGTTCGCCGCCGCCGGCATGCAAGACTTCGACGATATTTCCACAGATCTCACATTTGTATACCTGTTTTTTCGCAATCATTTTGTCCTCCTGATTTTTTAAATTTTAGAGTGATTTACGCAAATAACGTTATAAAAATATACTGTGAAAGGGATGGTTGCCATGACTACTTTCGAAAATATACGAAATCTGATCATTAAAGTCTAAAATCTTTCTGCACAGGATAAATATTTTTGGAAAATCGGATTCTTCTGGTATATTCAAAACCCAGATATAGAGCAGGAACCGGAGAGAAGATTGATGAATCAGACCGCACATATGAATGACACTAAAAATTCGAGTTCCGATTTATCCGGAGCCGTAATGAAAGCCCGGCACGCCCAGCAGATTTGGGCAGCTATGCCAGTTAGAGAACGGGTTCGAAGAATCCGAAAAGTACGCGATTTGCTGGTGGAGCGGGGGAATGCAATCGCCGAAACCATAAGTGCCGAAACAGGCAAGGTATTGACTGACGCGCTAGCGGCGGAAGTGCTTCCGGCGGCTCTGGCGGTTTCCTATTATTGTAAAAATGCCGGGCGATTTCTGAGCCCAGAAAAGCTCCGGAGCGGTAACCTGGCTCTGTCTTACAAACGGAGCAGATTGTATCGGCAACCTTTTGGCGTTATTGGGATCATCTCACCCTGGAATTATCCGTTTGCGATTCCCTTTTCGGAAATTGTCATGGCGCTGCTGGCGGGCAATGCCGTCCTCTTGAAAACCGCCAGCAATATGCCGGCGGTTACACAGAAACTCATAGAGTGTATCGGGTCGGCGGATTTGCCGGACGGATTGTTCCAAAACATTGATTTGCCTGGTCAACTGGCGGGCGATGCACTGCTGGACGGTGGCATTGACAAACTGTTTTTCACCGGCTCCGTGGCGACCGGAAAATATCTGATGGAAAAGGCTGCGGAAAGCCTGACGCCCCTGGTACTTGAATTGGGCGGCAATGATGCCATGATTGTGTGTGCGGATGCCGACCTGGAGCGGGCAGTTGAAGGAGTGATATGGGCTGGATTTTCCAGCGCCGGGCAATCCTGCGGCGGCATTGAGCGAATTTATGCCGATGAGGAAATCCACGATCTGTTTATTGAAAAACTAAAGCAGCGGATCGCAAAAATACACACTGAGGGCAGTCCCTATGAACGAGAACTCGGCGCCATCACGACGGAAAAACAGTATCGGCACATCAAAAAGCAGGTCAACGAAGCGCTGGAAAAGGGAGCGGTGATTGCAGCTCAGTCGGGAATACCGACTGATGGTAAGCGGCGTTACTTTCCGGCTACGGTGCTGGTGAATGTCACCCATGATATGACGGTCATGCGGGATGAGACCTTTGGTCCGGTTGTCGGGATCATGCCGTTTAAGACAACTGAAGAAGCGGTTCATCTGGCGAACGATTCCTATCTGGGGTTGACCGGCTCAGTTTGGTCAAGGAACCGTAAAAAGGCAATTGCAATCGGTCGGCAGATCGAAGCCGGGGTCATCACAATCAATGATCACCTGATGAGTCACGGTTTGCCGGAAACTCCCTGGGGCGGTTTCAAACAGAGCGGGATTGGACGGACGCATGGCAAACCGGGTTTTGACGAGATGACGCAGCTCCAGGTGGTCGTGGACGACCGGCTGTCATTTGCCCGGAAAAATCTCTGGTGGTTGCCCTATTCGCGCAAACTGTACGATGGTTTATCCGGTCTGATACAATTTATGTATGGAAGAGGATTTCGACGGAGGTTTATTGGATTGAAGAACCTGATAAAGATTTTTTTCCGGATCTTTTAATTTTCATCACAGGATAGGTATATATTATTCTGCGGCTGAATAATTATTGCTTTTCGATGCAGAAACAGTTATTTTTCATTCCATGCGTGATTTGTACAATAGTCGCAGGGATTTAGTATTTTCTATTGGGTTATGTAATAGAGATAGTAAATTAGTAGAACTTACATATATTGAAATAATAATGTTTCAAGGAGAACGCGGATGTGCGGAATTTTTGCCTACGCCGGACCGGGAAACTGCGCCGAAGTAATTATTAACGGCTTGAAATCTTTGGAATACCGTGGCTACGATTCCTGGGGAATTGCGCTAAAAACCAAAAACAATATTGAATTAAAAAAGAGTGTGGGAAAAGTATCGGAAGCCACCGAACTGGAAGCGGTTAAAGCCTATGCCGGCATCGGACATACCCGGTGGGCAACCCACGGCAATGTCTCAATCGAGAATTCACACCCTCACACGGATTCGGAAAAACGCATTTATGTGGTTCACAACGGTATTATTGAAAATGTCGCTGAACTGCGCAAGTTTGTCAGCGGCGATCGGTTTTACTCAAAAACCGATACGGAAATTATTCCCAAGCTGATTGCCCGGTTGCTGAACAGATACTCATTTCCGGCGGCGGTAAAAGAGGTGGTTGGAAAGCTGCGGGGCAATTTTGCCTTTGTGGCAATTGACCGGGACAGCAATTATCTGGTTGCCGCCCGCAACGGTAGCCCCATTGTGGCGGCTCTGAATCGCAATAAATTCTATATTTCTTCGGATTTACAGTCGCTGGTTCCTTACACAGATAAGGCGTTTCTGATGAATGATGGCGAGATGGCGATTTACAATTTGGATGATAGCTCGGTGGAATTTTATAATTTCCTCGATCGTAAAGAAATCATTAAAGTTCAGGAAAACTACAGTGTACAGTTCGGCGATTGTCGGCGCGGTGATTTTAAACATTTTATGCTCAAGGAAATATTTGAGCAGCCGGTGCGGCTCCGGCAGACTTTTGAGGTAAATGTCACCGATTTTGACATCCGCTTTGCCCAGCCTTTGGGAGCCGGTATTTTTAAAGATATCAACCGGATCGTGATTATCGCCTGCGGGACCTCCTGGCATGCCGGCTTGGTGGCGGAATATTGGCTGGAATCGCTGGTGCGAATGCCGGTAGAGGTGGAATATGCATCGGAGTTTCGCTACCGGAGTCCGGTCCTCTCGGCTGACACGCTGATAATCGCCATCAGTCAGAGTGGCGAGACGGCGGATACGATTGCCGGAATAAAAGAGGCGAAAGAACTCGGTGCCCGGGTGCTCTCTGTTTGCAATGTCCCCGGCAGTACAATCGCTCGTATCAGCGACGCCACGGTCTTCACTCAAGCCGGGCCCGAAATCGGCGTGGCTTCCACCAAGGCATTTACAACCCAGCTGGAGATGCTGTTTTTATTGACCCTCTATCTGGCGCAATACAGGCAGAAAATCAGTCCCAAAGATGTGATTAATTATCTGAAAAATTTAGCCGAGATTCCAGAAAAAATGGAGCGGGTACTGGGCAAAACGGAGCAGATTATTAAAATTATGGAAGCCCATTATACCGTGTCAAATGCGCTGTTTCTCGGACGGGGTGTCAATTATCCGATTGCCCTGGAAGGAGCGTTGAAATTAAAAGAGATCAGTTATATTCATGCCGAAGGTTATCCGGCAGCCGAGATGAAACATGGTCCCATTGCGCTGATTGACCGTCACATGCCGACAGTTTTTATCTGTATTCGTGATCAATCCTATGAGAAAGTGCTGTCCAACATTCAGGAGGTCAAAGCCCGCAACGGCATCGTCATTGCAGTCGCCAACGACAATGACAAACGGATCACAGAGCTGGCTGACCACGTCATTTTTATTCCGGAAACTATCGTCGAACTCAGTCCGTTTCTGACGGTTGTTCCGCTGCAGATGCTCGCCTATTATATCGCCGATAAAAGAGGTTGTGATATTGATAAACCGCGTAATTTAGCTAAATCCGTAACCGTGGAGTGATTTATGAAATTTGTCGTATACGAAGACGAAAATGTAGCGGACTTGTATCCGTTGACACTAACCCGACCGGCGTTTCAGATTCCGGTCGGAGCCTGGACGCTGCAGGAATTGTTGACCGTTAGTTTTCCGGAGGCAGAGATTGAATATCGAATCCGCGCCGAGTTAACTTCGTTTTTTGATTTCCCTGCCCAGAATAACGCGACGCCAAAACCGGATGAATTGTGGATCAACGCCCGGGCAGTTCCTAGTACAGCCAATATTGAAAAAATCAAAACCGGAGATACCGAACTTGATTTAATCGAATATCCCCATGAGGTAATTATTTGGCACAAGCGGGTCTGTGATGCCAATCTTCAGCGACTATTACGGGAGAAAAAATGGACGGAAATCCAGCCCAATGTGTTTGTGGGCGAAAATGTCAAAATCAACGATCATGTCATCTTTCACAGTGATGCGGGTGTCATCATTATTGATGATGAATCTGAAATATTTCCCTATACGGTGATTGAAGGACCGGTAAAAATTGGTAAAGGGTGTAAAATTCTCGAACACACCCTTATCCGGGATCGCGTGGTTGTCGGTGACGTATGCAAAATCCGGGGCGAAGTGACCGAATCCATCTTAATGAGTTACTCGAATAAACAGCATTACGGATTTTTGGGGAACGCTTTTGTGGGGATATGGGTAAATTTAGGCGCGGGAACCTGTAATTCCGATCTGAAAAATACCTATGGTAAAATCTGTGTCAAAAAGGGCAAAGAGAAAATCAATACGGGTGAACAGTTTTTGGGGTGTGTCATCGGCGATTATTCAAAATCGGCTATCAATACCAGCATATTTACCGGCAAAACCATCGGGGTAAGCAGTTATCTGTACGGATTTATTGATGAGGACGTGCCCTCTTTTGTCAGTTTTATGAAATATCTCTGCTGTGGTAGTTTTACGTTCAATGTTGACAAAGCGATTGAGACACAGCAGCGGATGTTCCTGCGTCGCAACCGGCAGCAGGATAAGCAGGATGCAGAATTGCTAAGATTCGTATTTCAGGCAACGCAAGATGAGCGGGATGTATTTTTTTCGGGTAAGTATCTGCATCGCATATAATCCAATATTCCGATAGAAAAAGAGATTTTTCCCGACGCCGGAGACCGGTTTTCGTCGGAAAGTGTCTCACTTTTCCAGAGCTGAGAGTAAAATTAATCGGCTGACAAAAAAAGTATGGATGCATTCATATTCTGCTGTACTTTTGGAATTAGAATGGTTATCTTACTAACTAAAGCATAGACTGGTTATTTTACTTTATGAAATTTTTAGACTATCTCTGACTGAATCATCAATGTGAGTTTCACTTTTAAACCCTGAATTATCATCTGAAGGAATAAATTTATGAATACAATTCTGCTTTTCTTTGCCAGCGAGACCGATCCGAATGGGTTGAGTCAGATAAGAGGGGTGATTCAGCAAGTTTTAGCGAATACCAATGAAACAGGCAGGGTCCTGATTATCTCAGAAGGAAATCGTCACCTCATTCAGGATTTACCGAGGGAATTTTCACACCGTCTGTTGCTGGATTGCGGTTGTTATAAAAATTTTAACAAAGCAGTCCTTGCAGTTAAGGAAAAAGGATTGCTGGAATGCGATCTGCTTCTTCTGACCACACCAGGAGACGTCATTGAGATTAACCAACAGACGCTCGATACCTTGTGTGATTACTACCGCTTGACCGAAGCCGGCTTCATTATCAGTGATCATTATGAATATCTGGGCGAGTATCCGAAGATTCAGCCGATGCTCCAGAAATTGAAGCCGGGGCATGATCCTTCCAATATTATTATCCCCGGTCGCTCCAATCATCCGGCGCTTTTCTGTCACGGTTCGTTGATTGCGGTCGGCTCGAAATATATCAATTCCCGGGTCTTTGATCCCGATGTTGATTACGGCTTTGACTACGCCATTCGCATGGGTGTGCAGGCTCAAAATGGTACCCTCTATACAATCCCCAAACCAATTTATCGTTTTCAGAGAGGCAAGGCTTACTATCCCGGAGAGGGTGTCCAGCAGAAGTTTGAGGAAAAGGATACCGAGAGTATTGGTCGTCATTTTTCTTATACAAAAGACCCCGCCCGTTTCGAATGGGGACCGATCAGTTTTCAGAAATATTTAAAAGATATCGGGGCATTTTTACCGGACTCATTCTTCAATCGTAAAGTGCGGACTGACGATTCGCTCGGCGCCGGTATCTCCTTCGTTTTACCTACCTACAACCGGGCTCATTTAATCCGATATGCTATCGAGTCGGTGATTGAGGTGCGGAAAATTGTGGATCACAACATTCCCATTGAGTTGATTATTGTTGATAATGGTCATGACCAGACGCCGGAGGTAGTACAGCCCTATCTAGTCAATCATCCGAAATTGATAAAATATTTTAAAGTCTCCGGCTTGACCCTGGGTGGAGCCCGCAATTATGGTGTTTATAAATCCGCTAACCGAATCATCGGGCAACTCGATTCGGATGATGTCCTGATCGGCGATCCGGTCACCAAGATTCTCAATCAATTCAAACGAACCGGGGCAGCGGCGATTATCGGGATTTATCAAACGGCATCGCGCAACTCTGACACCGGCGCACTGACGCTCGATAACCAGGTTATCATGCATGATGAGTATCTCTGTAATCAGAACAACCCACTGCTGCAGGTCTGTATACCGGGTCCGGGTGCGCCGCGCTATTACCGGAAAGAGGCGATTATTAATGCCGGTGGTTACCCTGATCTACTCTACGGCGAGGATGCCGCGCTTTCCGACCAACTGCTGATTCAACGCTACATTATCGAGCGTAATCTTGACGAAGCCAATTATATCGCTGTCCGTCACAGCGCGAATACCGACAGCGAAGAGCTGGACACGGATTTGCTGGTTCGGAAAAATTTCGCCAAATATTCCTTTAAATTATCCATTCTTGAAGAGTTGAAACACTTGGTGCTAAGTAATCCCGATTTTCATAAATTTAACAACCGGGTCGGATTTTAAGATTCCGGTGTAACTAGCGATGGATCTAACGGCACACCATATCAGCGACTCCGAACTATCTCGTTACGGCTTTATTGGTGAGCCCGGTGATGACAACATGCGCGTAAAGGCGCTGCTGCGGCAGCAACTGGACCCGCAAACCGGCTGGCGGTGTTTGATTCGCAATATGGAGCGATATTCGCGCATCCAAAAGAGTACCGTCAACGTCCGGGGGATTGATGTTATTCTTACTCTCAATGAGACCCGCGCAGCAAGTGTCAATGCGCAGACGTTTGAAGCCGGTGCGACCAAAAGAGCTGAGTCGCAATGTTTTCTGTGTCAACCCGATGAAGCCCAACGGGGAATTCTCACTCTGAATCATCGCTATCTGATTCTGATCAATCCCGGGATTACAATTCCCGGTGATTTGACAATTGCTTCTGTCAGTCACAGACCTCAGGTGATTGCCGATTCCTTCAGCGACATGATCGCATTGGCGCGACGTCTGACCAGTTATTCCATTTTTTATAACGGAGCCATGGCAGGTGCTTCGATTCCCCATTTCCATTTTCAGGCTGGATTAAAAAACAGCCTGATCGGAGAGGAACAGATTTCGCAGCTACTCGAAGGATTGGAAGTGGGTTGCGCCCAATCAGTACTCCTCCACCAAAGCCCGACCGGGCAGATTTACTGGATTAAGGATTTTTCCCGGGCAACTTACCTGATCCGGTCAAAGGATAGGGAAGACCTGGAGTACCTTTTTAATACATTCAGTAATTTTCTGATTGAGGTGGATAAAGAAATCGTCAATATTCCGCATATTCCCGATTTTGGTTCTTATATTGAGGCAATGGATATCCTTGAGAGCGAACCGCGCATGAATCTGATGCTGAAATATGATCCGCTGACTGCCGAGTACCTGTTGGCGATATTTCCCAAAATCAGCAATCGTCCGACAGCCTATTTCAGGTCGCCGGAAGACCAAATAATCGTCGGTATAGCAATCAAGGAGTCGCTCGGTAACCTGATCTGTTGTCGCTGGTCGGATTATCAGAGATTGCAGCAATCGCCCGAATTAACGGCTCAAATGTATCGCGATACTTCCATTAACGACGGCATGATGGAACAGTTGAATCGCAGACTGACGGCGTTGGAATCGGTTTGACAACCGTAGATCAATTGACTGACTGCTATAAAATAATCAAAATAGAAATGACTATACTGGTAACTGACAGTATCATAAAATAGGTTGCAACCAGGGCAATCCTTTCCTGTGCAACGGTTTGTCTTCTTAAAAGAGAAATTTCTTCTCTGTCTGTGGTAATATCTTCAACAGACAAAGTCTCTATATCATTTGTAATTTGAATTTTTAAAGAATCATTTTGGTTATGTTCCTTAAATCCGTATTTTTTTTCAAAATCTCTTTTCATATAAACACAAATGTTATTTTCTGTCATAATAAGTTTTATTTCCCGTAAAGGAATGCGCTGCTTATCCTGATTTTGGTATGATTGAAAAACGAGATTATCCCCCTCGAGTGCAAAAAAACGACCTTCAATTTCAATTCCATCTTCCGTTAAAATTTTGATATAATTTTTCTTCGGTGAATTTTGATCAATTAATTTGATAGTTTCTTTTAAGTATTGTTCTTTTGATGATAGAGATGATGATTGAGAAAGAGATGCTTCGCAAAACCCTAATAACAGACATATAAATAGAATTTTTTTCATTCTGCATTCTCCGGTTAAAAGTTAAGCCGGGGCACTCTCGCGCGTAGTATCCCGGCATTTAATACCACCGCGCCAGTATTCGCAACAACCTGTTTCGAATCCGTAATCCGACCAAATTAAAAATAATAAAGAAATCTCTGCGGTTTTAGATTTCATATATATTCCGTCATTCATTACAATAATAATTCATTTTACTAAAAAGTGCAATTGTCTTTTTTGAAGATCCGTATCCGGTTGCGTATCCGGTTTTCGGTGTCAAAATATGCTAAAATATACAGGTTTTGGGTGTTCAGACAGTTTGCCGAAATGGCCGAATAAATCGTGAATAATACTTGGTTTTTATTGACGATAAACATAACTTTACCCGCTATTTGAGCCCTCGTAGTTCAAGCGGATAGAACGGGGGATTCCTAATCCTCTGATCTGGGTTCGAGTCCCGGCGAGGGTACAGGCGATTGGAATAAGGAGTAAAAATTCATGTTGAAGCCGAAAAAGAAGATTACAAGAAAAGAGATTAAAAAAGACCCGGTTCTGGAAAAGATTTCCCAGGCAGAACACTATGTCAGGGAGAAGGGCAAGATTTTGAGCTATATCTTGATCGCCGTTGCCTTGGTGGTGATTTTGGTAGTTCTGATGGTTCAGTCGAAGCAGAAAGCCAACCGGGAAGCGACTGGTGATTTGGGTCTGGCGGAGATGGCTCTGGCAGTGGGCGACATTGATAATGCGATTGTGCAATTTGAGTCCCTGATCAGCAACTATCCGGGTACCAGGAGCGCCGGAATGGCGACATTACTGCTGGCTAGTGCGTATGTTAACCAAGATGATTATGAAAATGCCGAAATAAATTACCGGAATTACATTGATGAGTATGCCCATGAGAAGCTGTTTGTTGCCGCAGCCTATAACGGGCTGGGTGTCTGCAGCGAACGGAAGGGTGATTACCGGCAGGCTGCCGAATATTTTGAAAAGGGCGGTAAAGCTTCACCGTTTCACTTTTTGCAGATCGAATGCTTTTTAAATGCTGCACGCAGCTATATTGCCGCCGGTGATTACAACCGGGCTGAGCAGGCGTTGCAGGCAATCCCGACCGAAAAATTGGGCTATAATGAAAAGACGGAGTATGAGATCTTAAGTGCAAAAATCGAGGTTCTAAAGGATTAATTGTTAACAGGGTTGCATAATTGGTTTTATTGTCGTATATTCCAGCCGTTAAAAGTGGGTTGACAAACCCACTTTTTGCGTATTGAGAAAGAGGTTGATGAAAGTAAGTGAAAAAGTAGCCACGCTGGTGGAACCGATTGTCGAGCAGAACGGAGCCTATTTGATTGATGCGGGGGCAACCGCTCAGGGCAACCGAAAATTTGTCCGGATTGTTGTGCAGAACTTAGCCGGGATTACCATGGATGAGATTGCCCAGATAACCCGGTCGGTCAATGTCAGCAATGCGTTGGATGAGCTGTTTCCGGAGGGTTATCACTTGGAAGTGAGTTCGCCGGGGATTGATTATAAATTGAGAGAATACCGCGATTTTCCCCGAAATATTGGTCGGACCCTTCGGATGTATCATAGGTTGTCAGCATTGCCATCGCCGTTCAGCGGAATCCTGCGTGAAGTGACTGAAGAGGTGTTGGTCCTGGAAGTAAACGGGAATCTGCATAATCTGCCGTTCAGCGATCTGGATTATGCCAAAGTTGAAATTAAGTGGTAAGTAAAGTATAGGAGAGTTACCAATTGATAAACCGTGAAATTATTGAAGCCTTTTCCCAAATTGCACGCGAGAAAAATGTGGATCGGAGCGAGTTGGGAGAGATTATCGAGATGGTTTTTCTGACTCTGATTGAGAAAAAATACAGCGATACAGAAAATTTTGATGTGATTGTCAATATGGACAAGGGTGAGATTGAGATTTATCAGCAGAAAGTAATCGTGGAGCAGGTCACCGATCCGCTGAAGGAAATCAGTCTGGAAGACGCCCGTATTCTTGAACCTGATCTGAATGTTGGTGATCCTTATGTTGAAATTATTGATCCGATGAGTTTCGGGCGCCGTCTGATTTCCCATGCCAAACAGATTCTGAATCAGCAGATTATGCGGGTTGAGAAAAATGCCATTTACGAAGAGTATTCCAAGAAAATCGGACAGATTATTATCGGAGATGTCCACCAAATCCGCCGGGACGCAATTTTCATAAATATTGGTAAGGCAGAGCTGAAAATGCCCAGGGAGGAGCAGATTCCGGGCGAGCGCTATCGCCGTGGTGAAAGCCTCAAGTCTATCTTAAAAGAGGCTGTTCTGGGAACCAGCGGACCCGAAATTATCGTTTCCAGGGCTGATCCGCAATTTTTGGTCAAGCTTTTTGAAAACGAGGTGCCGGAAATCTACGATCGCACTATCGAGATTAAAAAAGTTGCCCGGCATCCCGGTGACCGGAGCAAGGTGATCGTGGAATCCAACGATCGCCGGATTGATGCGGTCGGCGCCTGTGTGGGGATCAAGGGTAGCCGGATTCAGGCGATTGTGCGGGAATTGAATAATGAGAAAATAGACATTATTAATAACAGCAGCGAACCGGAAATATTGATCACCCGTGCCCTTTCACCTGCCAAACCTTATATGCTGGAAATTGATGAGGAGAAGAAAACCGCTCTGGCAATTTTCGACGATGAAGAGATTTCTGTTGCGATTGGCAAGATGGGGCAAAATATCCGCCTGGCGTCGGAAGTTACGGGCTACACCATTGATGCTATTAAAAAGTCCGACTATGAATTATCAGAATCCGAGACGATGTATCTCGAAGAGATTCCGGATTTGACGGAGCATAACTGGAAACTTCTCTATGCGGTTGGCATTGAAACAGCCGATGAACTTTTAAACACGCCCAAGGAAGAACTGCTGAGTATCAAGGGGCTGGGTGACAAAACCGTTGACAAAATCATCAGCGTTGTGGACGAAGCAGTGCGAAAGCGGAAAGAGGAGATGGAAGCCGCCCGACAAGCCGCCCAAGCCGAAGCAGCCAGTTCTGATGATTTTGAAGAAGGTGAACTGATGGAAGAATCCCCGAGGGACAGTAACACTGAATTCTCCGAAGATGAGATTGCCGATGATTTGGTACAGGAGTAAAAACTCTGACCGATTATAAAAAGAAAGTTCAAGATGACCGATGATTCAAAAATAAAGCCGAAACGTATTTTCGAAATCGCTAAGGAGTTGAATATCTCCCATATTGAGATCATTGAATTCCTGAAGAAGGAGGAGATTCCGGTAAAAACCATCATGTCACCCGTGGATGAAGCAACCTATCTGAAGATATTGGAAGAATTTGCCCGGGAAAAGGATGTGGTGGAGCGTTTTCGAAAAGAGCGGGCTCGCCGGGAAGCTGAATCAAAGCGCAAAGCCGAAGAGGAAGCCCGCAAGACGGCGGAGATCGAGCGGAAAAAAATTGAATCTGAGGTTTATGCCCAGGCGACCCCTCTAATTGAATCGGCGATTCAGGTGACTCACGACTATAGCACGGCGGTTCATGCAATGTTGATCCGGGATTTAATCGAGTCGGATCAGGTGATCGATGTAACTCCCAGGGCGGTTGAAGAACGAATTCAGGAAAAGCCGGTAGAATCGTCGGAAGCTGAGAAAAAGGAACCGAAGAAAAAGAAAAAAGAAAAGCGGAAATTACGCCGGATTACCATTTCCGATATCGAATCCAGACTCGATCAAAAGGGTGGCAAACGGCGCGGCGCCGATCTTGAGGATGCCCGAAAGGGTAAAAAGGGCAAACGGGGAGCCAATATTGACGAGCGGAAGGTAGAGGAATCCATCCGTCGGACTATGGCTAAAATGGAGGAAAAATCAACCAGGAAGAAATATAAAAAGCAGGATGCTGAAAAAGACGAGGAACAGCCGGAAGTCAACAAAATAAAAATCAGTGAGTATGCTACGGTGGAGACCCTGGCAAAAATGCTGGATGTGGGTGCCTCCGAGCTGATCGCCAAATGTATTCAACTGGGGATGTTTGTAACAATCAACCAACGTCTCGATTTTGATACCATTACGTTGATTGCAGATGAATGCGGGTACGAGGTAGAGCAGGTCGAACAGTACGGAGAAGAGGTTTTAAAAATTGAGGATACGGAAGAGGATTTAAAGAACGCTGTATCCCGACCTCCGGTGGTTGCCATTATGGGGCATGTGGACCACGGGAAAACATCGCTGCTCGATTACATCCGTAGCACTTCCGTCGTCGCGGGTGAATCCGGGGGCATCACTCAACATATCGGTGCGTATAAAGTTGTACTGGATAATAAAAAACAGATCACCTTTCTGGATACACCCGGTCATGAAGCCTTTACGGCGATGCGTGCCCGGGGAGCGCAGGTTACCGATATTGTTGTGCTCATCGTTGCTGCGGACGACGGCGTAATGCCGCGGACTATCGAGGCGATCAACCATGCCAAAGCAGCTTCGGTGCCGATTGTGGTTGCCATTAATAAAATTGATAAGCCCGAAGCGGATATTGAAAAAGTCAAGCGGGGATTGTCAGAACATGGTGTCCAGGTGGAAGACTGGGGCGGCTCGGTACAGGTGGCGGAGATATCAGCCAAGACCGGTGCCGGAATTGACCATCTGCTCGATCTGATATTGCTGGAATCGGAGATGCTGGAGCTCAAAGCCAATCCCGACACGGCTGCAAAAGGCACCGTCATTGAAGCCAAGGTTGACAAGCGACACGGTCCGATGGCGACGGTCTTGATTCAGAAGGGGAGCGCTGAAATCGGTGATCCATTTGTTTGCGGACCTGCCGCCGGTCGGGTCCGGGCAATCTATGATGAGCGCGGACACCGGATGAAAAAGGTAACACCCTCAGATCCGGCGGTTATCGTCGGCTTTGACGTACTCCCGAATCTGGCGGATGTATTTGCAGTGGTTGACGATGAACGGGAAGCCCGTAAAATTGCCGCCGAACGACAAAAAATCCAGCGGGAGCAGCAATTCCGTCAGGCGAAGGAGTGGACTCTGGACACCATTTCACAGCAGATTGCCGAAGGGCGTGTCAAACAGCTGAATGTCGTTCTGAAATGTGATGTGGATGGATCCGTCGAAGCGATCAGTGAAACCCTGAGTGATATGGGCAACGAAGAGGTTGCCGTGAGCATTACCCATAAAGCCGCCGGTCATATTTCCGAAAGTGATGTACTCCTGGCAAAAGCCTCAGATGCTATCATTATCGGCTTTAATGTGACCGCCAATCCGAAGGTGCGGGAGGTCGCTAAAAAAGAAAATGTGGAGCTGCGCTTTTATAGCATTATCTACGATCTGGTGGATGATATTAAAGCTGCCCTGGAAGGTCTGCTCAGTCCCGAAAAAATCGAGGAGCATTTCGGAACTATCGAGGTCCGGGAAGTGTTCAAGGTGCCTAAAATCGGTTTCATTGCCGGCTCCTATGTCAAGGAAGGCAAGGTACACCGCAATGCGATGGGGCGGATCAGGCGGAATGATGAGGTCGTTTACGAGGGGCAAATTTCCTCCTTAAAGCGTTTTAAAGACGATGTTAAAGTAGTTCAGGAAGGTTTTGAATGCGGCGTGGCTCTCGAAGGATTCTCAAAATATGAAAAAGACGATATCATCGAGGTATTCGAAGTAAAATCGGTAAAACGGAAGCTGGAATAGCCTGCCGTGATATTCGCCATGATAATCGGAATTTTACAGATGGAGATACTGCTACCGGAAGCCCGCTCGCTAAAAGATAAACGCTCGAAATTGAATAATATGAAAAATCGGGTTCGAAAACAATTCAACGCCGCCATTGCCGAATTGCGGCACTTTAATGAATTCAGCCGGACGGTTCTTGGAGTTGTGACCATCAATAATGAGCGAAAAATAGTTGATCAGCTTCTCGGTCAGATCGAACGATTTATTGAATTTCAGTTTGGAATTATTGTCGTGAACAGGAAAGTGGAAATTATCTGATGACTGATTACCGTCGCCAGCGCGTCGCCGACGAAATCAAACGAATCATCGGGGAAATATTCGTTAAGGATATTCCGCCGGTGGGTTCAACCTTGGTCACGGTGACCAATGTCCGGATTTCCAGCGATCTGCGGGAGGCGAAAATCTATCTTAGTATTTTTAACGAAGACCTGGAAATTCGCAGGCAGGAAATGAAAAAAATCATCGCCCGAAGCCCCTATATTCGGGGGCTGGTGGGTAACCGAATCTCCCTTAAGTATGTTCCCAAACTATTTTTTTTCGAAGATGATACACTGGATTATGTTGATAATATCGAACGGCTGATTCAGTCCATTCACAATGAAGACCGCAATGAATAAAAACCTGCCTGATCAAATCCTGAATGTCTGTAAACCGGTGGGAATCAGTTCTTATGACGTGGTGCGCCAGGTCAAACGGCTGATTCCGGGTGTTAAAATCGGGCATGGCGGAACTCTTGATCCCTTTGCTGAAGGTGTGCTGCTGATCCTGATCGGAAAAGCCACCCGGCGGATGCCGGATTTATTAAAGTGCAAAAAAAGTTACCGGGCTCTGCTAAAGCTGGGCGCCGCCACCGAAACGGGTGATCATACCGCTGCGGTTCGGACAACCGGTGCCGTACCGGATATATCTGAAGAAAAGTTGAGTGCGATTGAACGGGAATTCACCGGTGATATCACGCAGATTCCCCCGCGGTATTCTGCCAAAAAAATAAGGGGCAAACCGGCTTACAAATATGCCCGGGAAGGCAGAGCGGTTCAGCTAAAACCGGTTGACGTGAGAATTTACGATTTGAAACTGGATTTGGTCGAAGAGGATATTATTACTATTTCAGTCACCTGTTCCAGCGGTACCTATATCCGCGTTTTGGGTGAAGATATTGCCCGGGCACTGGGCACCTGTGGTCATCTGGTATCACTTCGGAGAACAGCCATCGGCGAGTATCATATCGGGGATTGTATAGAATTTGACAAACTTCAGGAATTTACCCCTGAGCAGTTAATGGCGAGGGCGTCTGATTAAGATCAATGGTTGTTTTTAATGGCATTCATACACTGGCAGATAAATTCAAAGGAGCAGTTGTGACACTGGGAGTTTATGACGGGCTGCATCGCGCCCACATGAATATCATTCAGCGGGTCATAGCGTCGGCTGCCGAGTGCAACGCCCGGTCATTACTAATCACCTTTACACCCCACCCGCGTCATGTTCTGGGCTTAAACGGTGCGGATTTGCACCTCCTGACCACCGCTTCGGAAAAAATCTCCATTCTGCAGGATTTGGCTCTTGACGGAATTCTGTTTTTGACCGTTGATCAGAAACTCCTGAACATGGACGACCGCACTTTTGTCAAAGAGGTGCTGGTTGATAAATTGAATGTCAGCAAGGTGATCGTCGGATACGACTATCACTTTGGGAAGGATCGCCGCGGTAAGGCGGACCGGCTGGTTGATTACGGTGAGCAATTCGGATTCGAGGCTGAAATTGTGCCGCCGATTTACTTTGAAAATGAACCGGTGCGCTCGTCCCGTATCAGAGCCCTGCTGGCGCAGGGTGCAGTGGCAAGAAGCGCCAGGTTTCTAAACCGGTATTACAGTCTGACGGGGAAAGTCGTCCACGGTTCGGGGCGGGGAAGAGATTTGGGATTTCCTACGGCGAATCTCGAAGTTGATTCGCCGGAGAAAATGATTCCGGCGGATGGAATCTATTTAACCAGGTGTAATATTGGCGGAGCCGAATATTTTGGGATGTGTAACATTGGTATTCGCAAGACCTTCAATGAGACCGTCCGGGTTCTGGAGGTCCACCTGCTGGATGCTGGCGACCCCGAGCTGTACGGGTTTGAGCTGCAAATCCGTTTTTTAGAGCGCCTTCGGGACGAAATTAAATTTGATTCTGCTGAAGAATTGGTCCGGCAGATGCAAGAGGATAAAAATAATTGCAGATTAAGAATAAAAAAGATAAAATCTGAAATGGAGGATAGACGGAATGTCACTAACGAAAGAAATTAAACAGGAACTAATCGAGAAATTTGGTAAAAATGCCCAGGATGCTGGCTCAATCGAAGCCCAGATTGCTCTGTTAACGGAGCGAATCAAAACCCTGAACCGGCATTTTTTGGATAATCAGAAAGACCATGCTTCTCGGCGCGGCTTGTTGAAACTGGTCAGCCGCAGAAAACATCTGTTAGCCTATTTAAGTAAAAAGGATACGGATGCGTATAAAAAGGTAATCGAAGAACTAAATCTTCGCAAATAATCAAATTAGGAGAAAACATTGATAAGAAAAAAAATGACCCTTGGTGGGCGCGAATTCAGTGTTGAGATCGGTCGAATGGCTAAACAGGCGCAAGGTTCGGTTGTGGTTCAATACGGTGATACAATGGTACTGGTGACCGCGGTTGCCGATTTTTACAAAGCGGTGAACCAGGATTTTTTTCCGCTGCAGGTGGAATACCGCGAGCGGACTTATGCCGCCGGTAAAATCCCCGGTGGCTTTTTCAAGCGGGAAGGGCGTCCGTCGGAAAAGGAGATATTGAGTGCCCGGCTGATTGACCGACCGATCCGACCGCTATTTGCGGAAGGCTTTTTCGCGGATACGCAGATCATCGCAACGGTGATTTCCGGTGATCAGGAGAATCCCGGTGATATTCTTGGGATCACCGGCGCTTCGATTGCACTCAGTATTTCCAAGATACCTTTTCTGGGTCCGATTGCCGCTGTGCGGGTTGGTCGGATCAACGGAGAATATATTATCAATCCGACTATGTCGCAGATTGAAGATTCGGAACTTGATATTGTGGTTGCGGGCAGTGATGAATCCATAGTAATGGTGGAAGGCGAGTGCCGGGAGGTGTCGGAGGATATTCTCGTTGGTGCTCTGGAGTTTGCACACGCAACAATTATTGAATTAATTCGCTTTCAGAAAGAGATTATTGCCGAAATTAATCCGGTCAAAGCAGATGTTGAGATGGCTGAGGTGCCGGCGGAACTGATACAGACGGTTCATTCCAGAACGGAATCTCATCTCGACGAGTGGCGGGAGATGACGCTGAAATCCAAACACATGCGTTCGGAAGCGATCATGAATTTCACCCAGGCGTTGGTGGAAGAATTGGCTGAAGAGTATCCCGACCAGGGCAAGCTGATCCGCCAAGAGATTGATGAGGTCCTGAGAGCGGATTTACGTAAACAGATCGTTACAAAGCAGCTCCGTCAGGATGGGCGTGGTTTGAAAGATATCCGCCCGATTACTTGCGAAGTGGGTTTACTGCCGAGAGCACACGGCTCCGCCTTGTTTACCCGCGGAGAGACGCAGAGTCTCGGTTCAGTGACACTCGGAACCAAACTCGACGAGCAGATTATTGATGATATTGATCGTGAAGAGTATAAAAAACGCTTTATGCTGCATTACAATTTTCCGCCTTTCAGCGTCGGTGAGGTGCGCCCTATCCGGGGGACCGGCAGGCGTGAAATCGGACACGGAAATTTGGCGGAGCGGGCTCTGAAAACGCTGTTGCCCAGCGAAGTGGATTTTCCCTATACCGTCAGGATTGTGTCCGATATTCTAGAATCCAACGGCTCCTCCTCGATGGCATCGGTCTGTGCCGGATCGCTGGCATTGATGGATGCCGGCGTGCCGGTAAAGAAAACCGTCGCCGGTATCGCCATGGGACTGATCAAAGAGGGCGACGATGTCTTTGTTCTGTCTGATATTCTCGGTGCCGAAGATCATTACGGAGATATGGATTTCAAGGTTGCCGGAACCAGGGACGGCATTACCGCGATCCAGATGGATTTGAAAGTGGCGGGAATCTCCACGGTGATAATGCGGTCGGCGCTGGAACAGGCGCGCGACGGTCGTTATCACATCATTGATATCATGGAAAAGACCCTCGGCGAACCGCGTCCGGAAATTTCCAAATATGCACCGAAGATGACAACCATTCAGATTCCTGTTGATATGATTGGGGATATTATCGGTCCCGGTGGAAAGATTATCAAAGCCATCCAGGCTGACAGCGGCGCCACGGTCGAGATTAGTGACGACGGGACGGTCTTTATTTCAGCAATCAATACGGAATCGGCAGACATTGCGAAAAAAGCCATTCTGGCGTTGATCGAACAGCCTGAAGAGGGCAAAATCTATATGGATTGTACCGTCAAGCGAATCGAAAATTATGGCGCCTTTGTTGAATTTTTACCCGGCAAAGAGGGGCTGCTGCATGTTTCGGAAATTGCCTGGGAACGGACGAATGATGTCAACGACGTTCTTAAGGTTGGCGATAAAGTCACGGTTTTACTGAAGAAAATCTCGCAACCGGGACGCTTTGAACTGTCCATCCGCGAACTATCGGAGAAGCCGGAAGGCTGGGTTGACGAAAGGCGCCCAAGCCGACCGCATCGTTCCGATGGTAATCGTTCAGGTGGTTCGCGTTTCCACGACCGTTCCGATCGTTCGAGAAGCCGGCGTTAATTATGAATGAGGAGCGATTCCGGAAGACCCAGTTGTCCAATGGAATCCGGGTCATTTCGGAGTATATTGATTCGGTGTACTCCGTCGCATTGGGTATCTGGGTAATTGCCGGGTCTCAGGATGAATCCACAGAGACCGCCGGCATTGCCCATTTACTCGAACATATGGCTTTTAAGGGGACAGCTAATCGGAGTGCATACCAGATTGCCAATGAAATCGAATCCATCGGCGGCGCCATCAACGCCTTTACCAGTAAAAATGTCACCTGTTATTTTGCCCGGTTCATGAGCGAACACCTCAAAGTCGGTGTTGACGTCCTGGCAGATTTAATTAAAAATCCGGTTTTTAGAGATGAGGACCTCGAACGTGAAAAGGGCGTTATTATCGAGGAAATCCGGGAAATCGAAGATACCCCCAGCGATATCATTCACGACTATTTTTCGGAGCAGCTGTTTCCCGACCATCCGATTGGTCGTTCAATCCAGGGCAGCATTGAAAATATTCGTTCGATTACGGTTGCGCAGCTATTCGATTTCATAAAACAACACTACACTTCCGACCGTCTGGTTGTCGCCGCCTCGGGGCGGGTTAATCATCAGGAATTGGTAGACCGCGTGACGGTCTCTTTAGCCGATTTGCCCGTCGGAAACGGGCCTTTGAAGCAGCCGGAGATCCAGCCGGTTCGGGAGCGTACCCGCAGATTCTATCGCTCAATCAGTCAGTCGCATCTGATTCTCGGCAGGAGGGTCTTTCCGCAAAGCGATTCCCGCCGCTATCCCCTGGCGCTGCTGAATGTTATTTTAAGTGGGGGAATGTCATCGCGGTTGTACCATAATATCCGTGAGCAGTTCGGTTTTGTCTATGCGATTTATTCCTTTTATGACCTCTATCTGAATAATGGGCTGTTCGGCGTCTACGCCGGTGTTGATACAGACCAGCTGAATACGATTCGGGATATGATTTACGGCGAGCTGAACAAACTCGCCCATGCGGGTATTGATACAGCTGAATTTCAGAAAGTGAAACAGCAATTTGAGGGCGGTCTGGTGATATCTCTGGAAGGTATGCAAGCCAGAATGAACCGGCTCGCTAAAATGGAAATTTACGAAAATCAGATCATGACTATCCGGGAATTGCTTGATATTATCAATAAGATTACAGTTGACAACCTCATGGAGCTGGCAATATATTTGGTACAGCCCGATCAGTACATTGAAACAATGATTGTTCCGGAAACTTTAAAACAGTCTGAGGAGAGATCATGACAAAAGCCATTCAACCCGCCGAGCGAACGCATTATGTGACCTATGCAATTCGCGACATTGTTGTCAAGGCGAAACAGCTGGAAGCCATGGGGAAGGATATATTGTATCTAAATATCGGTGATCCGCCGGTATACGATTTTGAGACGCCCCGTGAATTGCGCCAGGTGATTGTTGATAAAATCCTGGCATCGGATGCCGGCAGTCAAAAGAATGTCTCCACCTATTGCGATTCAATGGGGCTGCTTGAGGCTCGCGAAGCGGTTGCCCGCAATGCGGTTGAAGTCAAAAGCATTAAACATATTACTCCCGACGATGTGATCATTTCCAGCGGTGCCTCGGAAGCTATTACCATTGCCATTGCGGCTTTGATTAATCCCGGTGATAATATCATGACCCCCTCTCCCGGCTATCCACTCTACAGCGGTCAAATTCCTGTTTATCACGGTGAACTGAATCCCTATCTCCTGAATGAAGAGACCGGCTGGCAGATTGATCTGGATGAATTGGAGCAGCGGGTTAATGAGCGTACGAAAGCGATCGTGGTGATCAACCCGAACAATCCCACCGGGGCAAATTACAGCCGTGAAAGTCTTTTCAATATTCTGGAATTTGCCGAAAAACACAATTTGGTGATTTTTGCCGATGAAATTTATGATAAACTGCTGTTCGACGGGCAAAAGCACTTCTCGATTGCCTCCCTTTCGGAACGGGTTCCGGTAATCACCTTTGGCGGGCTCAGTAAGAATTATATCATGCCGGGCTGGCGGGTCGGCTGGGCGATATTTCATGATCCCGGTAAGCAGATTGTGGAATACCGGGAAGCCATCAACAAACTCCTGCGGGCACGACTCTGCGCTCCCCATCCTCAACAGTATATGATCAAACCGGCTCTGGAGGGCGGGGACACCCACCTCCCGGAGGTAATGCGGAAAATTCAGAAACGCCGGGATATTACCTATAATAGACTGAATGAAATCCCCGGGATTTCCTGCGTGAAGCCGGGCGGGGCATTTTATGCATTTCCGCAAATTAAATTGCCGGCTGGTATCACCGATGAACAATATGTCGTCGAGCTGCTGGAAGTAACGGGTGTGCTGGTTGTTTATGGCAGTGGTTTTGGTGAAAAACCGGGCACCAATCATTTTCGGATTGTCTTTTTACCTGATGAAAAGACGCTGTCCCGTGCCTATAAGCTAATTGCGGATTTTACCGAAAAATTTTATCGAAAGTACGATTTCAATCCTGTCCGGTAGGGAGAAGACTCGTCATTGATAATCCCAAAAATATCTGCCGGGTACTGACGTACCATAAAATTGATCCCAAACCGGAACTGGGGTTGACCTGTATTCACCCTAAAATATTCGAAAAACAGATTAAGTTTCTGGTCGCCAAAGGCTATCGTTTTTCAACCATATCTAAGTT
>DSAS01000027.1 GCA_011046365.1 Fidelibacterota bacterium | reverse complement strand
GGACGGAATTCCCGCTTTTAGCGGGACTAATCCCGCCTGCGGCGGGGCGAACCGCCGACATCCGACAGTTGCCAGACTCTACCGACTTTTTTCAATATAAAAATTAGTGGCGAGGGACGGAATCGAACCGCCGACACAGGGATTTTCAGTCCCCTGCTCTACCGACTGAGCTACCTCGCCACTAAAAAAGCGGTCTAATTTAGAATATATTCACCAAAAGCAAAAACTTTTTTTCTCCTCTTGTCGCATCCTCTAAAAACCGCTATATTTGTTTCGTTATGGAGATTCCAGATATCCTCAAAAAACTCACCGGTTTGCCTCATCGGGGAGCGACCACAAAAGAGGAGCGGCAAGCCGCCGAAATCCTCCGACAACAGCTCGCCGAGCTGAATATTGACGCCACAATCGAACGCTTCAAAGCTACAACCTCCTATTCCTGGGAAGTCATCTTCATTTCACTAACCATGATCGCCGGCTTACTGGTCAGCCCTATTCTGTCGAAAATCGGTACCGCCATCGTTTTGCTGGGCTTTTGGAACTATGTCCGGCATTTCACCGGTCGTACGACAATCTTTACCCCCCTGATCCCCAAAAAACAGTCCCAAAACGTGATTGCTCAAATTCCCTCCGCCGCGGTTACTAATAAAAATGTCCTCCTTATGGCGCATTACGACAGTGCCCGGGCGTCGGCAGTGTTCGCTCCTGAACGGGTGAAAAATTTCCGGCAATATTTTCTGCTAAATACCTGTGCCGGAATAGTTTCCATCATCTGGGCTTATCTTGGTGAATACTGGGGTGCCTCGCTCTGGTTCAAACTGACCTGTCTGGCGCTGTCGGTTGTTCATCTTGTCAATATCAGTATTCATCTCCACCGCGAAACTTGCCACCAGTTTGTTCCCGGTGCCAATGACAACGCCTCGGGGGTCGCCACTGTTCTGGCGGTGGTTGAAAAACTACGGCGGCAACCACTACAAAATTCCAAACTCTGGGTCGCTTTCACCGGTTGTGAAGAAGCCGGAATCCAGGGCGCCAGAGCCTTTTTCCAAAAGCATTGGACCGAGCTGCCGACAGAAAATACAGCCATCATCAATATTGACAATGTCGGCTCCGGAAATCTGCATTACGTTACCGGCGAAGGCATGTTATTATTTTATAATTTCGATGAAGCCCTGATCAATCAATGTCAGTTATTGGCGCAATCCCCGCCATTTGAAAACGTCCGACCTCTCGAATACCGCCGGGCATATTTCGACACCCTTGTCTTTGTGCAACACGGATACCCATGTACAACTTTAATTGCACTGGACAATGACCAACTTATTCCTCATTGGCACTGGTACACCGATACCGTTGAGAATATTGATGAAAAGATCATCCGACAGACTGCCGATTTTGCTGCGGAGCTGATCCGCCGGCTGGATGGAAATTAATCCATGAAACGAACTACCAAACAGCTTATATACCTTGTCTTATCTTTACTGATCGCCGGCATCGGTGGACTGTGGTTTTATTTTCAGGAAGCGCAATTACCCAGGGAGGGTGCGCTCGAAATACCCGGATTAAAAGCGCCGGTGGAGCTGCTCATTGATAATGACGGCTTTTATCACCTGTCCGCCCGGTACAGCGCCGACCTTTATCGGGCATTGGGGTACCTCCACGCATCTCAATATCTGCCCCGTATGGACCTTTTTCTGCGCACCGCCAACGGCACTCTCAGTGAAGTGTTCGGCAAAGAGTATCTTGAAATTGATATTTACACCCGCACTATCGGCTTTGCCGAGCTGGCAGACGATTTCATCGGGCAGGTTGATTCAACAGTCTTGCGCACCCTCGCCGCTTACTCCGGCGGTATCAACAGCTTTATCGAAAAAAATGCCCGTCATCTGCCCCGGACATTTAAACTTAAAAATTATGCACCTTCGCACTGGCGACCGGTTGACTGTCTGGCTGTCCAGCGACTACTGGCTTGGTCGCTCTCAGATCAGCTCGTAAAAAATATTGTCTTTTATAAGCTTCTGGAAATTTACGGACCGGAAAAAGTCCGTGACGGTTTTCCCACAGTCAAAAATCTACCCTCCGCAATCTTTCCGATGTATAACACCCTTCTGTTTTCCAATTTAAACCAGCTGCTCAGCTCTCACCTGGATCTACTGAACTTATTAAACATAAATATCTCTGATTTCGGGAGCGGCTGGGTTCTTGCCGCCAATCAAAATACCAACGCTATTGCGGCTCTGGGTAGTGACCTGCCCACTTTTATGAACGATTATCATTGCATCGTCGAACTTCATGCGCCCGGAATTCATGCCGGCGGAATCAGCATCCCCGGAGTGCCAGCCATCCTCTGCGGACATAATTTTACAATCGGCTGGAACCGGGTCATCAGACCGGCTGACAATCTTGAATTCATCCTGACACCGGTATTAAACAATCGTTATCTGCACGGGAATCAATGGCTCGATTTCTATACCCGGTCGGAAAACATCTGCATCCGCAACGGCAGAGACACCACCATCACCGTCCGGAAGACCAATTTCGGTCCGCTGATCGGACCCGTAATTAAGGAACTAACCCCGCAGCAGGCTGTCTCAATCCACTGGAAAGGATTCTCATTCTCCGATGAACACAAAGGCTTGCATCAACTCCTTGCCGCCGCAAACTGGGACGCATTCAAAGAGGCGCTCCAGCGGCAGGTGCTCCCCACCGCCGAATGGGATTATCTCGATATCCGGGGCAATATCGGCACCGCCCGGCTCGTTTCTGACCTGGAGCTGTCCCACAATACGACCCGCATCCCGGCGCCGTCCCGCTATTATGAGCCCGATTTCCGCAGTCCTGTTCGACACCTTTTCTGTAACTTCAATCCCATAAACGGCTTTATTTTCCATCACCAAACATCTCAATATTTCAATAAAGACTCCTCAATCTGCAATGATCCGGTATACGGTGACCAACCGATGTCACTGGAGACCCTGCTCAACGCCAATCCAAACCCTAAAGCCAGAGGATTGTTGCCTTTTATTAAAGAAATTATCAATCCCGCCGATTTGAACCGTCCGTTGCATCGGCAGGCTTTACAGGTTCTGACGGGGTGGAATTGCGAAAACTATCCACCGGGTCCGGCAGTGGTTATTTTCGAGACCTTTCTCGACAAACTATACGAAAAAACCTATCGCGACGAGTTAGACCTGAGTGATCCGCTGCTCTACGAGCAATTCATCCGTCTGAAGCATGAGATTTTCCCTAATATCCTTTATCTCTTACAAACGGGTGAATCATCATGGTTCGATAATATCCGCACACCCGCCACTGTTGAACGGCGTAAAGATGTTGTCGTGGACGCCTTTGCGGAAGCGGTTGACTTTCTCGCAAAAAAATATTCGCCCAATATTGCTCAATGGCGGGCTGGCGGGATTATTCCCGATGATCAAATCGCAAAAACCCGCTTCCTGCTGACACTGGCACCCAAACCCCACCTGTGTTTTTACTCCATCCGTTTGCAGCGCCGAAATATTATCAGCCGGGAAAATGTGATCTCCCCCATCCAGCGCCAACTGTCATCGGGAGACCCGCTAAAATTGATCCGGGACGGCGTGCGGATCGTTAGCCTACAGCCACCACCGACCCGCTAATCAAAAAGCGTCCGCTTTTCATCAATGAGTTCCCGCAGAGCCGGCAGAACATATACATTGGATAAATCCAAACGGCTTGCCACCTCGGTTAAAAAATCCACCTGCAAATCCAGGGGGGTATATTCGTTAATAACCACTTTCTTCTCGTGCTCAATCAGGCAGGTTCCCTCTTTGAAATCACCCTTCCCATAGACGACGGTATAGCCGAGTTTTTCCAGCAACTCTTCCAACTCCGTCTTTTGACCGACCAGTTTTTTCTGTGAAATTTTCAGCGCCATTTTCTACAGATGATCCGAAAAATCTTTCCGCTCCAGCAAATCAACCAAATCTTTGACCCGCTCAGATTCGTTACGATGCACAATCAGAAGCGAATTTTTCGACTGAATGACAATCAGATCCCGGACGCCGATTGCCGCGATTAGATTTTTCCGGGAATAGATATAGGAATTTTCTGTATCAATCGGGACAATCTCACCGATAAGGACATTCCCGTTTTTATCCTTTTTTTGCAGTTCATAAACCGCATCCCAGCTGCCGACATCACTCCAATCGAAGTTAGCCCGCACGACATAGACATTTTTGGCTTTTTCCATGACTCCGTAATCAATGGAGTTGTTGTGAATCGTCGCCCACTGTTTCTTCAGAACCGTCTGATATTTCGGTGAGTCAATTGCCATACCGATCTGCTGCAGGCTCTCGTACATTTCCGGCATAAAGAGTTTCATGGCGTTGAGGATGTTTTCGGCTTTCCAGATAAACATACCACTGTTCCATAAAAATTCACCGCTGGCAAGAAAGCGCTGGGCGGTCGCCAGATTGGGTTTTTCCGCAAAGGTTTTCACCTTGAAAATATTATCTTTATGCGCCGGTTCTTTTGTATTCACCTGAATGTAGCCGTAGCCCGTCGCAGGACGGGTTGGCGAGATACCAAAGGTCACCAGGGCGACATGGTCCCGGGCAAACTGCACACCCTGATTAACCGCCTTTTTAAAAGCTCTGATATCGGTGATTAAATGATCCGCCGGGAAAATCCCCATTACAGCGTTCGGATCTTTCTGAATAATAGTCGTCGCCGCCAGACCGATACAGGGCGCTGTGTTCTTTCCACTGGGCTCGATGATCAGATTACGCTCCGGCAATTCCGGGATTTCCCGGTTAATAACCTCAGCCAGGTTCTGACCGGCGATAATATAAATCTTCTTCTCTTCAGCAATCTTTTTCATACGTTCGTAAGTTAGCCGTAGCATAGATTGATCGGAAACGATATCGAGCAGCTGTTTGGGTCGGTCTTTGCGGCTGCGCGGCCAGAAGCGTTTACCGACTCCGCCGGCCATTATCATTATATACATAGCTTCTCCCCCGTTTCTATTCTTTAACCGTGAACATTCCTTCAAATACTTTGCGCACCGGTCCCGCCAGCCAGATTTCTCCAGCTTTTTGATCAATGACCAGCTCGCCGCCACGCGCCTGCATTGTGATGGGAAACGAATCGCCGCAGACCCGGTGAATCGTCACCGCTGACGCCGTCGCTCCGGTTCCGCAAGCCAGGGTCTCACCCTCAACACCCCGTTCCCAGGTCCGAATTTTCCAGCCGCCGTGACCCATCTTTTCAATGTAATTGATATTGGCATCGTACTTTTTCCGTAAATCCGGTGATTCGGTGGTGAGACCCAGCGCATCCACATCATTACTGAAGCGCACCAGATGGGGCACCCCGGTATTAACCAGATAGGCGGTTTCCGAGCCCAGGCGAATCGGTTGGATTTCCGCGGGCTGATTGATTGTCAGCGACATCTGTTCATTTATAATCTGTCCCCGATGGATTCCATCAGCGGCGGCAAACCGGTAAGTCTCATTGCGCAGAATACCGTATTCGAAGACAAAAAACAGCGCCGCCCGGGCACCGTTGCCGCACATCACCGGTCCGCTGCCGTCGGCATTGTAAAAATTCATAAAAAAATCAGCCTCCGGACTGCGCTCTATCAGAATCAGACCATCGGCACCGATTCCCAACCGGCGATGCGTCAGACCTTTGGCAATCTCAGAGAGTTTCTCCCTGAAAAAAGGTTTGCGGTGATCAATTATAATAAAATCGTTGCCGGCGGCTTCCACCTTCCAAAATTTTACATCCATATCAGTACCTCCAGTTCACTTCGGCGGTTTCCCAGCGGGCTCGGACACTAATTTTCTCCGGATAGCTACGATAAGGTTCCGCCGGTTGAAATGGTCTGATCCGCCCCGGGTCCCAACGTCCATTGCCATTGCGGTCTTCCCAAATTTCAATACGATAATCACCCGGCAACAGCGCTGCCACCAAATACGCGCCGCTCTCCGGAACCGCTACGGTTACCGGTCGCCATTCCTCTTTTACCGGGACACAGGTCAGCATTACCCGCTCTGCCAGTGAATCGGCAATCTCCACCTTGCCCGAGATACTGCCGAAACTGTTGGCATCCACCGTTTGAAAGGTCATGGAAAAGAGCGAATCTTCAAAACAGTTCCCGGAGAGGTCTGTCCAGTCAGAACAATCCAACTGAAGGCGGTATTCCGTTGCCGATGCCAGCGGTGATTCAGGCATCAGTCGTATTGAGTTGGCGTCATCCTGCCGGTATTCAAAACCCACCCGGTTGCTGTCTTTATCCATAATCACCGCCAGACTGTCCGTGATTTCCAGGCGAACCGCCTCATCAAAGAATATCCGGATATGCGTGTCCCGGGGAATATTTTTACTTCCGCCGGCAGGATATGTCTTGATAATTTTCGGAGCGATTGTATCTTCAGCAGCCGTGTAGGTAAAAAGCGCTGTGGCGGTGTCAATCAGTTCATTGCCCCGATCATCAAACAGGCTATCCACCGTCAGCGTGTATTGCTGTCCGGGCACCACACCACGGGCTTTCACCAGCAGCGCTTTGGGGTCTGTCCGATCCAGCCAGAAAGATTGCAGCAGCGCATCGTTATTGATCCGTATGTCCGCAGCGATATATTTTTCAGGGTCTAAAGGACGGGAAAAGAGCAATGTGACTTTGTCCTCTATCTGGGTGGTTTTCAATAATTTGAAAGGTTTCAGATAAAAGCGGCTCAGCCGGAAGTTAATTCCCGCTACCGCGGCGCTGCGGTGGGCGATTCTGATGGGATCACGCGCGGGAATACCGAACAGGCAGTTTTCGTCAATCAGGGCGATTCTCGCCGTTTCCGCAGAAATTGCCAACAGGCGATATTCTCCCCGCGCCAGGTTTGACAGGCGGAATGAGCCGTTCGGTTCGACTGCCGTTTTGTAATCCGGCTGGAGACCGAGCAGCGAATCGGGAAAAACGTCCGTTGTACGGAATGCCCAGACCTGCGGTTTGTGTTTTTGCGGGATATCGAATACCTGTCCGCTGAGGCTGCCTTCATCAATGGAATCACCCGTGGCAAAAGCCAGCCGGATGTTCTGTTCCGAATAGTTTTTCTGGTAATCCCGGATATTGCGCCCGAAGCTGATGATGTAGGTCGTATTTTCGGCGAGCGAATCCGGATATTCAATAGTGATCCGCTTGCGGTTCACCTTGACGACCGGTAGTCGTGGCGGGGCTGGGGTAATCTCCAGACTATTCTCAGCCGAGCGGGGATCAATATTTTCCGAAAAGGTCATAACAATGTCCGTTTTCCGGCTGACATTGACCCTACCGTTTTCCGGAATTGACGAAACCAGTATGGGACCGGTCCTATCTTCGGGTCCACCGCCGGGTGGTCCCTGCGCCGCACACCCCAGCAAAACAGCCAGACCGCCGGACATTAACATAGACCGGATAAATCGAATCACGGCTTTGGATCGGCTGTATTGCAATTTTCTAAACAGGCGTCAGAATCAGATTACGCCCAGTTCTTTCCCAATTTTATGAAATTTCTCAAGAACAAAATCCAGCTGTTCCTTAGTATGGGTGGCGATATAGCTGGTGCGCAGACGGGCGGAATCGCTGGGCACTGCCGGATAGATAACGGCATTGGTATAGACACCTTCTTCGAAAAGGGATTTCCAGAACAGAAAGGTCTTCATATTGTCACCGATAACCACCGGCACAACCGGTGTCTCACTGACGCTGGTATCGAAGCCCATCCTCTGAAATTCACTGCGCATATAATCGCCGATTTCCCACAAACGCTGCCGGCGTTCGGGCTCGTTTTTTATAATCTCCAGCGCCGCCCGGGTTGACGCCACCACACTCGGCGGCAGACTGGCAGTGAAAATCATGCTGCGGGAGTTATGCTGGATGTAGTCAATCACCTCCTTGTCGCCGGCGATAAAACCACCCACCGCCCCAAAAGATTTGGAAAAGGTGCCCATGATCAGATCCACCTGATCGGTCACACCGAAATGTGCCGCGGTCCCGTTTCCCTGTGGTCCCAGAACTCCGATGGAATGGGCATCGTCCACCATCAGGCGCACGTGGTACTTTTTGGCAAGCGTACACAGCGCCGGCAGGGGCGCGATATCACCCTCCATGGAGAAGACGCCGTCTACAATCAACATTTTGCCATTATTGTTTGAAGGTTCTTCCAGAATCGCCTGCAATTCATCCAGATCGTTATGCTGATAACGCCGGATCGTCGCCCCGGAAAGCCGGCAGCCGTCAACAATACTGGCATGATCCAGACGGTCAATGATGACCGTATCCTTTTTACCCAGCAAAGTGGAAATGGTACCGAGATTCACCAGAAAGCCGGTGGAAAAAATCAGCGCCGCCGCTTTCCCGACAAACTCCGCCAGCTCCTGTTCAAACTGCTCATGAATGTCCAGCGTACCGTTCAAAAAGCGGCTGCCGGTGCGACCCGTACCGTACTCTTCCAGAGCCTTTTTTGCCGCTTCGACCACTTTCGGGTGGTGGGTCAGCCCGAGATAGTTGTTGGAGCCGATCATGATTTTTTTAGCTCCGTTATAAATCATTACCGTGTCATCGCCACCGGAAAAGGGAATAAAATAGGGATAATAGCCTTCCCGGCGGGCAATTTCCGCATCCTTATAATTGTAGCATTTCTCGAATATGTCCATTTACTGTTCCCTTCTCTAAAATTTATAACCGGCGTAAATTTACCAGCAGAGAAGCGGATATGCAACTATCAAGATTTTTAGCATGGCGGATTTGTGTTTTCCATGTAAATTATATTATCATTGAAAGGTTTACTATTGAATACGACTCTGAAACCCAACAAAAAATCAGCCAAATTTATATTCTCATGGCTTGTCTTTGCTGCTCTTTGCGCCTGTACCGGCGATCCCGAATTGCCCGACCTGTCCACGATCGAATGGATCGGCAGGTACGGCTACGAAACGCAGGAGATATTTCTCGTCGTCACCTCGCCTAAAATTCCCGGACCCCGGATCAAAGTTACAGTAGGCTCTGAAAACCGCTATCTCCTCATTGATCCGAACTCCAGCGATCTGCTGATCAGGGAAAATGCCTTTCGAAATGCCAACTTCGAACCCCAGCGCATGTCCAATCAGCTCACCGAAACCAACGAGCTCATGGTGGAGGAGGGCTATTTACACGAGGTCGCTTTCCTCAATTTTGAATTTCCCATCGTCTATGCTGCCATGATCAAACAGAGTTCTCGTCCTTTTCTGGTTAGCGGCATCATCGGGCGGAACCTGCTCGACGACGGTCGCCTGACCATTGATATGCGCCACAAAATCCTGGCTTATTCCTCACAACCCGCCGTGGCGTTGGAAAATCCGGCAGCCGACAGCAATCTCGTCGCTTTTACGCTGAAACGGGGACTGAGCGCTCAGGACGGACTGCTGAAATTTCAGTGTCGCATCAATGGCAACCGTTATCTCGCCACTCTCAGCACCCGGCACGCAAAGACCCGGATCAGCCCCGAAATCGCACAGGCAATCTCATCCAAAACACCCAGAAATTCCGTCACAATTAATTCACTGAAAATCGGTTCCCGGGAATTCCGCGAGCTGAAATGCGAGATCAATAATGATATAATGACGCTGGAGCCGGAAAATGCTGAAGTCATCAGTGTCATCATCGGAATGGATGTCATCAATCAGAGTCTGCTTACCATTGATTTTAGCAACCAGCTTATTCTACTGGAATAGCCAGCCCGGCAGAATATTATACAATCAATCCATTGCGAAAAGGCGGTTACTATCTATTTGGTCAAATAGTCAATCAGATTAAATCTAAGGATAAATCCGATGACGATGATGCTGACCATTGTGGATAACTTAATCGCAATATCCAGCGACGGACCCGTCGTATCCTTCAGCGGATCGCCCACGGTATCCCCGGTCACCGCCGCGGAATAGCTGCTCATCACCACTGTAAACTTTGCTCTCAAATCTTTCATCTCCATCAGAGTCTGGTGCTCATCAGGCTTGAGCTTGAGATAAAGTTTGAAAATCTGACGGTCCTCCTGATTCAGTTTCCGGTACAGGGCGTTCAATGTCTCATCATCCGATTCGCTGACCTCTTTGCCACCGAAACGCTTGATCGGAACTTCCAGCGATTTATCCTTTTTGATATATTCCGTCTCAAGATAATCAATGATGTCTGCGAGATAATCCGAAACCTTCTCATCAATGCTGAATGCCAGCGGATTCATATTGACCAGTTCATAAAGAAATTTGGAATAGTCGCGCGTCAGGAAAAAGGGCCATAATCCCATGTGGGTAACTCTTTTGATACCGTCACTGATTTTGAATTTCAGCTCCGATTTCGAGCGCTCAATAAATTTTTTGGCATTATCCCAGGCACCGCCGGAATTAGCCATAAAAACCGCAAAAAAGAAACCAAGCAATAAGTTACCCAGCAGCAAGCCTACAATGCCGATCGGTCCCAAAATAAGCCCGGTGATGATCGGCGCCAGGATTGCAGTCAGCGCCGGGGAAAGCATCTTTTTCTGCGCCGCGGCGGTGGAAATTTTCACGCACTGGCTATAATCGGGTGTGGTTTTACCGGTCATAATGCCCTTAATCTCCCGAAACTGCCGGCGCACCTCATCAATCATCTCGCCGGCAGCCAGCGAAACCGCCTCAATGGTCTTGCTGGAAAAGGTCGTCGTCAGCGCTCCGCCGATAAACAAGCCAACAATAAAGCGAATATCCATAATCGAGCCACCCAGATAAGCCAGAATGTCAATCACCTCGACAGACACAATGTCCACCATATTACCCGCAATCTCAATGGTTGTCTCGCCCATGCGGATCAGCTCCGACCGGATTGTCTCCAGGAAGGCGGCAATCAGGGTGACAGCCGTCAGCGCTGCAGCGCCGATACAGAGCCCTTTTCCACGCGCCGCCGTCGAATTTCCCAGCTCATCCAGAGCATCGGTGCGCAGCCGCGTCTCGCTGGGCATATCCGCCATCTCGGCAATGCCACCGGCATTATCGGCAATCGGACCAAAAGCATCGGTGGACAAATTGATGCCCAGCGTCGCCAGCATCCCGACAGCCGCCAGACCAACGGCATAGAGTCCCAGCGAAAAATCGTGAAAGCCGTTGCCCGCTAAAAACGCCACCAGCATGCCCATGATGATAAAGACCACCACCGGCGCCGTGGAAAACAGACCGACAGATAATCCCGACGTGATCACTGTGGCATGACCTGTCTTTGCCTGACGGGAAATGCCCTGCACCGGCGCATAGGCGGCATTAGTGTATAAATCGGTGACATAGCCGATTGCCACCCCCGCCGCCATACCAGCCAATAAGGGAATAAACAGCGCCCAGAATTTATCGGGGAACAGAATAGTGATGGTAACGGCGCTGAAAGCAATTGTGATCAGGGTGGTCAAATTGATGCCGCGATTGATGGCTGCCAGCAGCCCTTTCTGCGACAGATTTTCCGAAGTTCGCACGGAAAAGATTCCCGCAATTGATGCCAGCGTTCCGATTCCGGCGATGATCATCGGTAGAATTACACCGTTAAACGCCTGCCCCAGCGGAAATGCCGCCACCGCCAGAACAGCCGTTCCCAAAATCGAACCCACAAAGGACTCAAACAGGTCGGCGCCCATTCCGGCGACATCGCCCACATTGTCACCTACATTGTCGGCAATCACCGCTGGATTGCGCGGATCATCTTCGGGAATTCCGGCTTCCACCTTACCCACCAGATCGGCACCCATATCCGCCGCCTTGGTAAAAATACCGCCACCGACACGGGCAAACAGCGCCATTGCCGAAGCCCCCACCCCAAAACTTAGCAGCGTCGTGGTAATCAGCTGGTATTTCAGCGCCAGATTCTCTTCCGGGATAAAGCGATCCATGATCAGAAACCAGGCAATCACACAAAACAGGGCAAAACCAACCACCACCAGCCCCATGACACTGCCGCCCCGAAATGAAATCCGCAGCGCCTGATTCAAGGACTTGCTGGCGGCATGGGTCGTCCGATTGGAACTCATTGTTGACGTCAGCATCCCGAAAAAGCCGCTCAATCCGGAGAAAAAAGCCCCGGTCAAAAAACAGAAGGGCACAAACCTGCTGAGAATGTTAAAACCAAAGGAGAAAATCACTAAGATTAAAAAGACAATGATAAAAAACAGACCGGCGGTTTTATACTGCTGCCGAAGATAAGCCATCGCTCCTTCCCGAATATAACCGGCAATCCGCTGAACCTGCTGATTGCCCGGGTCCTGACGGCGAATCCAAAGATAAAAAAACAGCGCCGTAAACAGAGCCACGATTGACGCCACCGGTACGATTATCAGACGTAATAACATAGCCACTCCTGAATTATCCGTTGTAAAACCGGTCAAAGATTACATTAATTCAGGGTAATTTTCAAGTAAATAGAATAAGGGACTGCCCTTGCGAGCAGTCCCTTCTAAATAGAATCAATGACAGACTATTTCATGAATGTCATTTTTCTGGTCTTGGTCACTCCATCGGCTTGCAGCTGATAGATATAGACACCGGTAGACACGTTATATCCATGTTTATCTTTGCCATTCCAGACAACTGAATAGTTGCCCTGCTGGAAATGTTTGTCTATGAGAGAGATAACTTCTCTGCCCAGAATGTCATAAATAACCAGCTTGACATGATTCTGCCGGGGAATCTGGAAACTGATCGAGGTTGTCGGGTTGAACGGATTCGGGAAATTCTGATGGAGTTTATACTGATCCAGAATTTTAGAGTCAGAATCAACGATGCCACTGACAACCATCTCTTCAAATCGCAACACCTTACCGCCATTGGTAAAGAAATATCCAAAATCCTTATTCAGGAAAACCGCCGAAGTGTAATAATCATCATCGGTGACTGACGGAGTCGCCATCTGTTTCCAGGTGGCACCGAGAGCCGAGGTATAAAAGACACCGTTATCGGAAAGTGCCACAAAAACATCGGTTCCGGGTATGGCGACAACACCATTAGCCCAGAAAGCCGATGAGGTATCGGGTTGATTTCCCTTATACCAGGTCTCCCCACCATCTTCCGACATGATAATTGCACCATATCGGTCGGCGATCATTCCATGATGGTCATCCACAAAGGCGATCGCCCGGGGATATTTCTGGATAATTGTATCAGGAATGGCAAAACTCTCCCATGTAACACCGGCATCATAGGAGCGGAAAACATAACCGGAATCGTATTCCATGGTCAAACCGGCACACCAGATGCTTTCGCCGACATTGCAGGAAGCCAGCCCCCAGGTATAATACCCGTAAGCCGCATTCAGATAATCAATACCGGTGATTTCAGTCCAGTTGGCGCCCTGATCCTCTGTGCGGACAAAATGCATGGCTCCGTTTGGCTCCATATCGCCAAAGGCAACCGCCACATTGTCGTTCAGCACTCTCAGACCGTCAAACCAGCCCGGAGCCAGCATCGAGATATTATAAGTATAGACCTCGTCAAAAGTCGCACCACCATCGGTAGTCCGATAAATCTTACCTTCGGCAACGGCAACCAATGCTGTGTTTTCATCGAAAGCATCCATCTGAGCTACGCGCCCGGGTATGGCTGTCGCATTATGGGTAAATGTCTTGCCGCCATCAATTGATCGGAAAACATATGTACCTACAGCACTGCCGCCATTCGCTGAAAACCAGATTGTATTTTCATCAATGATCCGACCCGGTTTAAACAGGAACCCATCCGGAGTCTCTCCGTTCAGTAAAACTTCTTCGGCTAAAACGATATTATCCGGTTCACCGACATAGCCGTTGTAATCCAGAACGATAATCGGGGCGGTGGCAGAAATCAGCCCACCTATCGGTGTACTGGACGTATAGACGACTTCGAGTGCCGGATCACTATCCATATTGGCAATATTGATGACGCTCCAGATACCATCGGTGCCGTACTCACTGTCAATAACAGCCAGCCCATAGTTATTTGGATCCGTGATATCGCCGCCGTTGTAGGCGAAGTGGAAAATAGCGGCATTGGGTGTAGAGGCGCGCGAACCAAAGACAAAATCAAGGTAGCCGTCGTTATCAATATCCCCATAAGCACCGCCCCAGGGACCTCTCGAGCCGCTAGGCCAGTAAGCTGCCATATTCGCCAGTTCGGTCGCCACGAGGGTATCACCGTCCTCCTGCAACAGATAGATGCCCTTTTTGGAATCATCACCCCAGTCATAAACGGCGCAGATAATCTCCAGCGTGGCGTCCCCATCCAGATCAACTGCAAACGCTGATTGGACAGATGAACCGCCAGCCAACGGTGAAAGTCTGTCATATCCCCAGGTGCCTTCATTGTAGGTGAATTTGGTGATTTCGGTTTCCGAGAAAGCATATATCCGGTTATCAATTATCGCAACATCCCATTTATTTTCGACGGCACTCGTCAGGCTGAAATCCTTGCCACTGACCTCCATAGTCCATGTTTCAGTTCCGCCGCCGTTGTCCGGGATATCGTCTACCGAGACCACGCCTACATAGACGCCACCGTAGTTTCCCGCCCGATCGGCAAACACAATCTCGGGATGGCCGTCACCGTCAACATCCACAATTTCCCAGTCAATCGGGCGGATGTTGTCATTATCGGTATCGGAAATCGTCCAGGATGCGTTGGGCAGGTAGTTGCCGGAACCGTCATCCACGCCAAAGACATCGCCGCCGGCATGTTCGTAAACCAGGATGCGAGCCGGATTGGGGACATCTGTCGTCGTAAAATTGACAATTCCCCAGACCAGTTCCATTTTTCCGTCATTATCCAGATCAGCCAGCGACAGACAGGGCCAGGTGTTCTGTTTCTCCACCAAGTCGGACGGAGCCTCAGCGCTCCACACGACATTCCAATCGCTCCCGTCAAACTCCAGCTTGTAAATTCGCGGAACCAGTTCTCCGGGGGTGTCATTCCAGTTGTTATTCACCAGATAGATTTCCAACAGACCATCCTCATCAACATCAACACCAGCAATCATATTCCCAGCGCCACCATTATTTGTTGTGGCATCCGGAAACGGAATTTCGGCGACACGGTCAAAACCGTTAATCGCAAGCGCACCAGTTGTCGCCAGTATAAACACTGCGATAACTGTAATTAAAGTAACATTTCGCATACGTCCTCCTTTGTTAGACATTTTACACATATATTTTTAAAGCCCAAAATCAATTGAAAAACGGTGGATCGCCCGTAATATTCCCATATCAGCATAGGAATAATCGGCGCGCAGATTTAAACTCTCTCCCATTCCCAGTTTAATGCCGCCACCAAAAGCCAATCCTCCTTCATCGGTATTAAATTGATACCCGCTTCGCACGAAAATCATCCGGTTCAACGAATATTCCAGACCCAGATTATACTGTTCCAGGTTGTTATTGGAATGCACCAGGTCCATGGCGGTCTTCAAACGATTCACCTTGCCGTCAATCAGGTTCATACTGATCCCAAACCTGAAATTAACCGGCAGCGAATAGGATTCAAAGGTCTTGGGTTCCGGCGGGTCGGAACCGTAGGATTTCACATCACTGTAATCAATATAATCGCCGCTGAACTTGACTTCCGGACCAAAATGCAGAATTGACATGGCGATATTCAGCCCGTGAAAGTCAGTCCGGTACATTGTCCCTAAATCAATCGCCCAGGTGGAATAGGAGTAATCCCAATAACCCTCATGCAACAGCTTGGTCGTGACACCAACGGAGACTTTATCGGTTAAATAACGCGAATAGGTCAGTCCCAGGCTGTAGTTTGAAATCGCAAAATATTCTCCGGTACCTTCGGAATTCTCTATTGTAGTGATTTCCATGTCGTCCGTCATCAGGTAGACGGTGCTAATTCCGATCGTTCCGATATTACCCAATTTCATTGCAAGTGAAAGACCGCCGATCGAAATACCCGCCGGCCAGGTATTGTACGCCGAATAAAGATTCATGTGTTGCACGTCGGCTAATCCAGCCGGATTCCAGAAGACGGCGCTGGCGTCATCAATCACGGCGGTAACTGCTTCACCCATGCCCGTCGAACGCGCCCCGAGTCCGATTTCAAGGAACTGTGCCACAGCCGTCCCCACCGGTGCAAACTCTTCTGCCGATACGGAGCTGACCGGGACCAGGCTCAGAATCAAAAAGAGTACCTTGATTTTCTTCATCATCTTGAAATTCCTTTTATCTTACGATTATAAATTTTCCGACCTTTTCACCCAGCGACGGTGATTCCACAACATACATATAAATGCCGGGAGCCGCCTCCTGATTGTTGCGGGTCATTAAATCCCATTCGGCGACGCTGGGGCTGGCTAAATTGACCGATTCGCCGACAATGACAGTCTTATTTGCCTGCACTTTAGCCACATAATCGCCATCCAAAGTAAAGATTTTTACCGTAGCGTCCGCGGGCAGATTGGTGAATTGCAGACGGTGTTTCCAGGGAAAATTGTCACTGGGCGACGGATTGTTCCACTTGGCACTGCCGATATAGGGATTGGGGACGACTTTGACATTGTCCAGGGTCTCTGTCGCTACCGGATTAGCAGGCGAAATAACCCGGTAACTCTTCTCATCGGTCAGCTGGCTGAAAGCCTGCCCTAGCGGGATCGGGTCTGTAATTTCTTCGGTAAAGGCTTGAACCGAATAATGGTAAATCAAACCGTTGGTGATGTCCGGGTCTATCAACTGATATGTACCGGTTGTCGGACCCGCTGGCGGCGGCCACGAGGAGCTTCCGGTTGTATCATAATAGGTCGCCAATGTCTGCCAGCCAATGCTGCCATCAGCTCTCTTGATTCCTTTTGACACTTTATAAAACTGGAAATAGCTGTTGCTTTCAGCCAGATTGTCCCAGGTTAGGGTTAATCCCTCGGTGACACCATCTACAACATAGTAATCCACCATTAAGGTAGGTGCTGTGGGCGCTTCCACTGCCAATACATAATCATTATCCACAATAAACTGGGCAACTTTCATAATCTCGACCAGCTTAATCATACTGTAGATGCCCCCACTGTCCGGATCGCTGCCGACGCCCAGCGCCATGGTCACCACCACCGAATCGCCGGTGGGAAAATTTGCCAGCGGTCCAAGCGTATAAATCCCCCGGTAATCATGCGCCGGATAGGGTACTCCCGAGCCTTGAAAGTCGGTAATATCCTCAAATTCGGGCACACCGATCATGCGATTCCAGGCTTCCTGGTCAGTCGCCGGATCGTTGTAAATATGACATATATGAAAAGAGCTAGGCTTCATTTCCGGTACTGACTTCAGGATTTTAACTCCCAAAAATCCGGGGGACTGTAAAACCCCGTCCACGCCCGGATTGCCCATGTCATCTTCGACCGCCACACCGTCAACAATATACTCCGAAGGATAGTATGGATTATCATAATCCAGCATAAACATCAGCGTACTGTCGGCATCTTCAGCGGTCAAGCCATGGTCATAACCCGCCATTTGCGGACAGCGTTCCAGCCAGTCCCACTGCGAATTACACATGACCCAGTCATCCTGGTTCGAGTATTTATCCTCAGCGCCCCAGGTCGGCAGCTTGGATATATCACCGTCCAGCCGGATACCAAAGTAAAAATCCTGAATATCCTGGGGTGTATCGGGCAGATAATCGCCATCGGTATCAATCCCGACATTTTTAATAGTATATTCATAAATGATAAAATCCCCGGCATAACTGGCGCTCCAGGCATAGGTTCGTTCGATCACTTCAACGCCCAGCGGTACATGGGCTGAAGCACCTGGCGCATAGACATCATAGTAACGGGTATAGGTTTCCTGATCCGCCCGGGTGCTTTCCGTGGTCAGATAAACCGAATCCAGGGGAGAAAATTCCTTGTCTTCACCCGTACTGGAATGAAAAACGCCGTCTACGAAACCGTGCAACCAAAGCGTACCCCGATAGAGATATGAATTGCCCGAACCGCCGGGATAGTCGCAGGAAGGCGTCCGGTTTTCGTAGGCATCGTCTCCCAAATAGCTGAAATTTGTGACCCGATTCCAAAGCGTACCGATTTTATGATACTTCCAGTTATTCGGAACGATCGGCGAATCCATGGGGGCGGCGGCTTTTTGCAAATCCAATGACTCTTGATACAGATCGGCAGCCATGCCCACCGTTATGCTTAAAAGCAGAGTAATGATAATCGTCCATACCATTTTATTCAGCTGTTCCTTCATTAATTTCCTCCTGGGAATTTATACGTCGGTTAAAATTGAATGGCGACGCCAAACCGGAACTGGCGTTCGCTGTTATAAACCTGCGGATTGCGGATATATTCACCGGTCACGCCCTCCTTTGACACAACCGCCGGGTCACCTTTGGTTGCCTGATCCACCTGGTAGTAATAGGAGTTGCCAATCCAATCAACATTCTGCCGGTTAAACAAATTGAATACATCCAAGTACAGATTAAGCCTCGCTTTCGGGATCGGAATCTCCTTACTAAGTCGCAGGTCTGTATTGCTGGTCGCGGGCATGCGCAGATCGTTGATCTTTCCGGTTCCATAGGAGGAATAGGGCAATCCGCTGCCGTAATTAAACTGGATATTTGCCAGCCAACGCCCCAAAATCATTCCATAACGGTCCGGTGTCTTGAACGTCAGATTGGCATTCACCGTATGGGTCTGATCGAAACTTAAGATATTCAGCCGCCGTTCGCTGTCAAAGGCGCCGGCGCCGCTGGTAGAACTGGAGCTGCGACCCTTGGCAACCGAAAAAGTATAATTCACAGAGCCGCCCCAGAAGTTCCCGATCCGCTTGATCAGGGAAAACTCAAGACCTTTCATATTACCGTAATCGGCATTCACAAAGATGTTCGCTTCGGTACCATAATAGTTGCGAAGCACATAATGATATATGTTCATCAAATTGGTCACATCTTTGTAATATCCGTTAACCGACAACTTGATATCATCTGTAAACAGGTGTTCGACACCCACCTCGTAAGCAACGGTTTTCTCCGGAGCCAGATTCGGATTACCGATATAATTACCGGCTTTTGTCAAATCCCGGTAGGTTAAATTCCGGTACATATAATATCCGTCCGGGCGTTGAAAATAGTGCCCGTACGAAAACCGGATGATGTCGCGGTCCGTAATCGGGTGCGATACGGCAATCCGGGGACTGATCTGACTCTTGTTGGTTACCTCCTGCGGATCAATTAAAATCGCTTCTCCCACCGAATCTACATCTGTAAAGGGGTTGTTGAAATCAGCGGGAAAGATAACCGGATCACCGAATCCCGACGGATTAAAATAATCGTAACGAATCCCGATCAGGGCGATAATCCCTTCATAGTCAATTTTATCCTGAACATAAATTCCCAGATCAATCATTTCCTGTTTCCAAATGTCCAGCCGGTTGGTACCGTAGCCCAATGTCCAGCTGATGTTCTCAACATCCATTTCGTGATGGGAAAATTCGAAACCGCTCTTAACCAGATGATTGGGATTCAGCTGCGATACGAGGTCCATTTTCGCCGTATTGGTAACGGATGTCTGATCGCGATATCCGGGATCATCACCCCGAATCCACCAGTAGTTGTTCAACCTCTCCCGATAAATCGGATGAGGTCCCTCTTTATTGGGGTCCCAGACGAGGTCCTCTTCGGTATTTCCGTCGTCATCGCGGTCTTCAATATCGGGCGTTGCATAATGATAATGAGAGTAAAACCGCTGATACCGGAGATCATAATAGGTTTTCGATGATAACTGGTGGGTCATCACAATATATTGGTTGTTACTTCTCTGCTGATAATTCCAGAGATAGTCCTGCATGGGACCCACATAAATCGTCGAAACTGTATCACTGACCAGAGTATCCGGACCGATTATAAATTGAGTTAAAGAATCATAACGCGTGCCATGATTTTCGTACTTGGAAGGATCATCAACATAGACATAGTGTAAAATTGTTTTATCCCCCGCCGACTTGTATTGTCCATATTCATTCACCTGATAATCACCCGCCGGTCCGTATTTGGACGCCGGAAAATAGAACTGATCCCACTCTCTGTAAGAATAGAGCCCACCGACTGAGATTTTGATATTGCGACCCAACTTCGCCGATATTTTCCCTTGTAGCGATTCTTTATAGAGATTCTGATTAATGAAATACCCCTGCGTGCGATCCGTCAGCTCGCCGGACAGTGCGAAGTTAATATTTCCCGCGGAGCCCGGTATGACCGGACCGCTCAGCGATAGCTTATAGATATTTTCCAACTTGTGCTGATATTTGGTGTCGAACCAGTAGTCCCGCTCGCCCATTAACAGATCATTTAAAGCGGACCCGAAATTCGTTGATGTTACCGATACTTTACCGGAATACTTGGAACCGCCCTCTTTCATGGCAAGGTTGATGATACCGGATTGCACGTTGCCGTATTCTGCGCTGAATCCACCCAGCGTAACCTCCATTTCCTGAATACTGGCTTCCGGTACATCGGCGGTAAATCCACCCATATTCCCGGAATACTCACCCGCCGGGTCTCTAACCGGCAACCCATCTACTAAAATCATCACCTCGCCAACCCGACCGCCTCTGAAATGACTGCCGACGACGCCCGCCTGATTTCGGGCTATTGTTTGAAAATCATCAATCGGTTGAATTTCGATCTCTTCGGTACTGACCGTTGTACGGGATGTAAATTCGTCCCGCTTCAGGAGCGGTCTTTCGGCGACAATCACGACCGATTCCGCCGCTTCCAATACTTCCGAGCTCATTGTAAAATCAAGCTTGGTACTTAAATCAATAGACACCCGGACTCCGGATACTGTGACTGCCTGGTAGCCAATCATTGTGGCTTTTAACGTATATTCACCGGCTGGTATATTTAAAATCACATAATAGCCATCCTTGTCGGTCGCCGCTCCATAGGTTGTCCCCTGGATGACGACATTTACCCCGACAAGCGGGTGTCCCGTCTGAGTATCGGTAATAAATCCCTCAATATTCCCGGTAACTCCGGCGAAAATCCAGGTACAATAAATAAAAACAAGAGCCACTAAAAGAATTACTTTTCGCATTGACGCCCTCCCAAAAAATGGTAGTTTTCAGTAGTTGGCTGGTTGCTGATTATTTTAAACCATTCCATTTACAATAAATTTGGTAACGTAATAATTCTGCCTCTCAACGTTTTAATTTAGAGAAAATAACAACGAAATCAACAAAAATTTGAGGAAAAATCAGACGGGAGCAGGTAGAATCCAGTTTTTGTTAGGAGCCTTAACTAATTATCAATGACCGCTTGTTTTACCCCTCCATTACCCGATTGCATAGTATTGTAACGCTGTTGGTGTTCATATATCTAAGAGGATATAAATCGGGAGTATCGCTATGTTCTTAAAGGACGAAGACCGCAATTTCATTAAACAGCAGCTGTCGGCAATGACCGACACTGTCAAAATCATCCACTTTACCCAGTCTATCGAATGCAGCTACTGCCGCGAAACCCGCCAGTTACTGGAAGAACTGGCATTGCTGTCCGACAAACTCTCTTTGGAAGTCTATAATTTCCAACTGGATAAAGAGGAAGTTGCGAAATACAAAATTGATAAAATTCCGGCGACCATTTTAATCGCCGGCGACGGAACCGATCCCGGCATCCGCTTCTTCGGCATACCATCGGGGTACGAATTCATGAGCGTCATCGAGGATATTATTGATATCTCCAATCAGAATCACGGTTTTGAAGAAAATCTCCTGCAACAAATCCGGGGAATCAACCAGCCGGTGCACATTCAGGTCTTTGTCACACCCACCTGTCCCTATTGCCCGCGTGCCGTTCGCATTGCGCATCGTCTCGCCTTAGCCAATCAACACATCACCGGCGATATGGTTGAGGCGACCGAATTTCCCCACCTCGCGCAAAAATACTCCGTTCATGGCGTCCCGAAATCTATAATAAATGAAACCTCATCTCTGGAAGGCGCCGTTCCCGAGCAGATGTTTCTGGAAAAAATCAAACAGACAATCCATTAACTCTCTACCGTGCTATTTTACAATTGAGACAAATTCATTGATGGATTTTCGCATTCAAAATGCTAAATTAAAGCACTTTGGATCCAAAACCGCCATTCGACGAAGAAAAAATAGTTGCCCGCGCTCAGCAGGGCGATCGGCAGGCACTGGCTCAGCTGGTCATCGAATACCGCAGCCGGATTTACCATCTCGGGCTGCGTTTAACCGGCAACGAGCAGGACGCTGAGGATATTCTGCAGGAAGCCTTTTTAATCATGGTCAAAAAAATCCACCAGTTCAAAGGCGACTCATCCTTCTATACCTGGCTATACCGAATCGCCGTGAATATCGGACTTCGGAAACTGAAGTCCAAACCCCGCAAATATCAGCATATCTCACTGGATGATCCCGATATGGAACATATCAGCACCGCCGAGACCGCCGAATGGCCTGATTTTGACTACAGTCAGATCAGTCAAAAACCGTTTCGAAAAAAACTCGATCAACTCATTGAAAAACTGCCGGATATCTACCGCACTGTTTTTATCCTCCGCGACCTGCATGAAATTTCCACCGAGGACACCAGCAAAATTCTCCAGATTACACCATCAAACACTAAGATTCGTCTCATGCGTGCACGCAATTTTTTAAAGGAAGAACTTGAAAAGATTATTGCCAAAGAGGGTTTGACATGAAAAATGACCCTGAACTTTATAAAAAAATCTGCGAATATCTCGGCTGTGACCTCGATTCCGAGCCCTGCCAGCAAATAAAGGAATTCTTAACAGAATGCCCCGGCTGCAGGGTCTATGTTGACAAATTGAAAAAGACCGTCAACGTCTATAAAACCGCCGACAACTGCGACGAGATTCCCGCGAAGGTTTGTACCGAGCTGTTCGTCTCGCTGAATCTCGACGACCAAATCGGCTCCGATCCCAAAAACGACCGCTGATTTTTATGATCTCTGCCGACTCTGATATAGAAGATATCGTCCGTGACCATCCCGAACTGATTCGCCCACTCCGAGAATACGGCATCGTCTGTATCGCCTGCGGTGAACCGGTCTGGGGTACCCTGGGCGAACTCGCCAAATCGAAAAACATTACCGACATTGATAAAATCGTTACCGCAATGAACCGGATTATTACAGAAGGGAAACCCTAATTATGCAGGTGACTGTGCAGCGCACCAAAGGTGCCACCTTTATTGCCAAGGGTGATTCCAACCACTGGGTTGTGCTGGATTCTGACGAAAAATTCGGCGGCAGCAACGCCGCCTCCCGACCGATGGAAATGCTGCTCATAGCACTGGGCGGCTGTACTGCCATGGACGTCGCAGCGCTGATCAATAAAATGCGCACCCCGGTGTCAGATTTCCGGGTGGAGATCAGCGCCGAACGCCAGGAAGAGCACCCCAGGGTCTTTACAAAAATCCATCTCACCTTTATTTTCACCGGCGAAAATCTGAATAAAGCCAACATTGCCAAGGCTGTCAAACTTTCCCAGGAAAAATACTGTTCGATTTCAGCTATGTTGAGTAATTCTGTCGAAATCAGTTACGCTATTCAATACACCGGCGCATAAAACCGCGCCGGCGCTACTCCGCTTCCAGCTTTAATTTCAGGATTTCGGTGCGCTCCTTTTCGATCCGCTCGGGATTCTTGGATTTCTTCTCCAGCACATCCAGCAGCTGAAGCGCCTCATCATAGAGCTTCTGCTTCTTAAAAACTTCCACAAGAGTAAAGGTGGGAACCGGAATTTTCAGCTCGACTTTTTCATTATTATTTTCACCGGTTTGGGGAGCCGGTTCGGTGGTAGATTTGGAATCGGGAACTTCTGCTGGTGCGGCAGCAGATTGCTTCTTTTTTAATTCCGTTGCTTTTGGTTCTTCAGCCGGTTTTGACTGAATCTGCCGGCGGATTTCTTCCAGATCCTGCTGCGCAGCTGTTTGCTCCTTTAGCGGAACTGTGTATTTGACATTTGGCTTTTTATACAGGCTGTTCTGATCCTTCTCTTCTTCCGGTGCTTCGACAACGGGCAACGACCAATTTTCCTTTTGGACCTCTTCGAGTGGTTTGGTTTTCAGTTTGGCGAACATATCGCTCAGCGC
>DSAS01000030.1 GCA_011046365.1 Fidelibacterota bacterium | reverse complement strand
TTTCAGCATACTCAAATTTAGTAAAAATTTAACGGATCGGAAATAGAGAATCGGTTTATCCCTTTCCTATTAGGAACTTTTTCCGAAAGCTTGTAAACTATCACGGCGTAACGTTTTGACGATAAATGAATCAATTTTAAAAAGTCCTTTTTAATGTAAACTATGGAGGCTAAAAGTGACGGACAAGGTATACGATGTTATCATCATCGGCGGCGGCCCAGCCGGATTTACATCCTCAATCTACACCGCCCGGGAAAAGCTGGATACCCTGTTGCTGGAAAAATCAATGACCGGCGGCATTCCCAACGTAACCGATCTGATTGAAAACTATCCAGGATTTCCCGAGGGGATCGCCGGACCGGAGCTGATGCAGAAATTCCGACGCCAAGCCGAGCGTTTCAATGTCATCATCAAAGAATACGATGAAGCCGGCGCGATTATTCCCGGCAAAGAGTATCATACCGTAAAAACAGAAAAAAAGGGATACCTCGGCAAGACAGTCATCATCGCCACCGGCGGTCTGCCCCGACTGTTAAACGTGCCCGGTGAAGAAGAGTTAACCGGTCGGGGTGTCTCCTATTGCGCCACCTGCGACGGTCCTTTTTACAAAGACGCCGAAATCGTCGTTGTTGGCGGCGGCGACGCCGCTATTCAGGAGGCTCTGTTCCTGACGAAATTCGCCAGTAAAGTAACCGTTATCCACCGCCGCGATCAGTTGCGCGCCAGTCCGATCCTGCAACAGCGCGCCTTCGATCATAAACAGATAGATTTCATCTGGGACAGCGTTGTCACCGAAATTAGCGGTGAAAATCTGGTGGAAGCCATAAAAATTAAAAACGTTAAAAGCGGCAAAATCAGCACAAAAATAACCGAGGGTGTCTTCATTTTTATCGGCTGGACGCCCAATACAGATTTTGTCAAAGACCTGGTAAAATTGGACGAGGAAGGACATATTGTCACCGATCGTTATATGCATACCAACGTCAAAGGTATTTTCGCAGTGGGCGATGTGCGTTCCAAGAAATTCCGTCAGATCGCAGAAGCGGTGGGAGACGGAACCGTTGGTGCACTGGCAGTTTCCGAATATATTGACGGGCTGGCTTAGATTTTGGAAGACATAAAAATGAATAAAATACATCGCCCTATAGAAATCCTTACTATTATTCTTTCATTTTTTTGCCATTTCACCCTCTTAAATGCCTGCACCACCGGACTTGCCGCCCCAAACGCCACAAATAATAATCAGGTTCTCCTCTGGAAGAACCGGGACTCCGGTTTTAATAAAAACGAGGTTGCCTTTTTCCGAAACGATACCGTTACCTATATCGGCTTGATCAATGCTGACGATACCACTCAGGTCTGGGCGGGTGTGAACAACTTCGGTTTTGCCATCATGAACGCCGAATCCCGCGATATGGCTCTGCCCGGTGAAAATACCGGCTACGATGATGAGGGCATCTGGATGAAAGCCGCGCTCCGGCAGTGCCGCACGGTGGACGATTTTGAACAGATGCTCCACAGAAGTAACTCATCGGGACGCAAGGTCACCAGCAATTTCGGGGTGATTGATGCAACGGGCAACGCCGCCTTTTTCGAAACCGGTAACCATGAGTACTTCCGTTTTGATGCCGAGGAACCGGGCTATCTGGTGCGCGCCAATTTTGCCTATAAAGCCCGCTCTTCCGAAGGTTATGGCAAGGTCCGCCACGACCGGGCAATTACGCTGATTGACGACGCCGTTCGCAATGGACGGCTTGACCACCACTATCTGATCTCAACTGTTTCCCGGGATATCGCCCTGCCCGACTCCCTAATAGATGCGTCGCGACCAAACCGGCGGAAGACCAGTGATACGATTAACCGGCATCGGACGGTATCCGCCGCGATATTCGCCGGTAGCGTTGATAAGGCTCCGGCTTTAACCACCTTCTGGTGTACCCTGGGCGAACCGGCAGTTGCACTGGCTGTCCCGCTCTGGGTTCGCTCTGCCCAGATTCCCGCTGAACTGAATGGTACCGGCGGGGCACTTCTGAATGCAGCCTTTATGGATATAAATAATGCGGTTTACGCCGACCCGACCCATATTGATCTTGGCAAACTCCGGCAAATCCGCCAAATTTTTGACCGAACCCAGGACAAAATTTTTCGGAAAACAGCCCGGCAGCTGAAACGATGGGAAAAAAATCTGCCGGAACCGACTGAGATGGCTGTTTTTCAGGATAAAATGGCTTCAATGGCACTGCGGGCAGCCCGCAAAGCGCTGCTATATCTCGGACACCCAGCAGGTCAGTCCGATTCCACCGCCCCAAATAATTGAGCAATCAATGCGACATTCTCCCGCAGCAGCGACTCAATCATTTTCCGGAGCTGAGCGGCGGTTTGTAGATTCAAACCCCTGGATTTATTCAACGGGGAAATAATGACCATCAGATGATCGGTTTGCAGCTCGTCATTATCCGACACCATCAGGTGATAAAGGTCCCGGATATGCTTCAGTAAAAAATAGTTGTTACTGAGAGTTTCAATCTGCGCCTGATGGTAAGGCAATAACTGGAGCAGCTGTTTAAACAGCTTTTCCGATATCGGTCTGACAATGGAAAAATGGGCTTTCAGAATAAATAAAAAGTTCTCCAAATCCCGCAGACCGCCCGGGCACTCTTTGATATCAATCTCTGTGGATGTCAGGTGATAATTCTGTCGGGAGTATATTTCATTTTTCAGAGAGTTGATAAAATCTGCTTTCTGATTGAAAATGAAGGGAATGACAATCTCCTTCTCAAAGGCATTCTTGAAATGGGCACTGCCCACAATCATTCGGGCGCCCAGCAGCTGCGACATATCAATGAAGGCGCTTTCGTCGGGTTTACTGAAAAACTCCTTTAGATTGCTGAAGGTAGTAACATAATTCTTGAAGCGGTCCGCAAAACGGTAATGGGTCATGATGGAGCGGCGGATAATGTGTTTATTCATTTTCAGAATAATCCGGTTGGCATACCGAAGCATTTTATCTTCATCGGAATTCAATAAAATGATCAAATCATAATCGTCATCAAAGGATTGGCTGCGGGCGTGCCCGCCGGCGGCAAAGACTGCCAGCAGGTCGCGGGTCTCCAAAACTGCGTCGTTCATCTCTTTGGCGATCTCTTCCCGGCACAGATCGAACAGAATCTGGATAAAATTATCCGAAAAAATCGTAAACTGCTGGTTGACCGCCTCAAAGGAGCCACCGGAAATCATCTTAATTCCAAGCCGCAAAAACTCAAAATCATAGTAGTCGCCGAGCTTTTCGATCCGCTCCGCAATCGAATCAAAATTGTCCAAATTGCGCAGCAGACCATCTGCAATCTGTGCAAACTTCGGTTCATTTTTAAGGGTTGAAATATAAGCGGCATAGGAATTAAACACCCGCTGCACAAAGCGCTGAAAGTAGTAACTACTGTCTTTGTAAAGGCGGCACAGAATCAGCAAATTGTCCTGCAACATCTGAATATCCGGGCGCCATAAAGGTTGGTCAACAATTTGAATCAGGTGCTCCAGATGTTTTTCGCTCAGCAACGCCAGAAAATTGTTCATCATTCGAGGCGCAAAATTCAGAATGTGACAGAGGCGACTGATATTTTCGTGGGTGCTCTGTAAATCGGCGATAAACTCATCCAGAAAACAGCGGATGAACTTTGATTCTGCCAGCGCCGTTCGGTGTTTCACAATAATTGTAATCAGCGAAATCAGCGAGTAGGGAGACAAGCGCCCCCAGCGTACATAGGTTTTAATCAGTGAAATCATCTGATCTTTGGGCAGATTTGTAAAATCACTGATAAACATGTTCAGGAGAATTTCATTGTCGCGGTCAAGCCGGTTGAACACATCATCCCAGAAGCGGGTCCCCCGGAAAAAGGAGGATTTTCTGATAAATTCCTTGGCAATATTAATCCGCTCTTCCGATTCTGGAACGACCGATTTATCCGCTATATTGGTAATCGAATTAAATATTGTAATGCTTTGTAAATGCTTGTTGATCTGTCCGATCAGGCGTTCGGCGCCCCGCCGCGCCGTCTCCTGCAAATCCTGATAGTGGATCAGCAGCTGGGTATAAGCCGGCGCATAGCTCTTGTCTTCATAACCCATCGCCAGAGCTACCTTCTGCAGATGGTCGGACATGTTCTTATCCTCCAGGTAAATATCCTCTTCCTGGACGACAATCAGTTGATACAAAAACCGGACGGTCTCAAAAAATGTCAGCGCCCGATGGATGCGCAGATAATCGTCGCGGTTGGACAGATCGGTTTTCAATAAAACATCCAGAACCTCCAGCGTGGTGTTGCGATCAATCCCTTTCCAGGTTTTCATGGCAAACAGGGTCGCTTTCAGCATTCGCAGTGCGTCCCGCTTGGGGTTCAGAATGTTCTCCGGTGCCTCCTTCATAATCAGGTCCCGGATTTCACCCAGCAATCCCCGCAGACACCCCTCATGGTATTTATTATCATTAGCCGGATGATAATAGTAACGGTCCAGAATCTCAGCCCGGAACTGTTCAAAAAGTGCCTGTTGACCGAGAATCGGCACGGCATTCAACATCTCGCTCAAGATGACAAAATCCTGGATTTCAGCGTCCAACAATTCGTGGTACTCGGCAATCGAAGCCGAGTACCCGCTCCTGCCGACATGCTCGGACAGATGAAAATGCAGGGCACTGGCATTTTTCAGCATTTCGCGGTTTAACTGACCGAAAGCGCTGGTAATAATCGGACGATCCTCAGTGCCCCGGTCAATCACCCCCAGATCAATATCGTCCTGATCAACCCGCGTGCCGACGCAGCAGACCACAAAATCGGGTCGGGAATTTTCCGGCAGAAAGATGTCCAGCAAGACCGCCATATAGGCGCCGCTGAGCAACCGGAAATCGGAGCCGGTGCGCATTAAGAAGCGTTGAAAATTATCATATCTGTCTGTCGGCGTAGAAAGATACATCTGGAGTACATCGAGCGCCTTTATATTCATCAGTAAAAACTGTAATGAATAATAGCATCCCAACATCTCCAGCAGCGTTTCTCTATCTCTGATAAAATTCTGAATCAGGCGCATTTCTCGCGCCGGCTGCGACGAAAAACGGAGCAGGCGAAACTGGTCAAAAAGATGTTTGGCGTCAATCAGCGATACAAGAGCATCGAAATTTTTCTCGATATTTAACAGGTGTTTATTATGGTGATTCCCCAGGGCGCTGACGCGTCCGAAGAGATCAATGGTAGAAAAATCAACAGTATGAATCACAGTGGTCTAATTATGTCTTCAGTGCTTCAGCGGACCATGCTGATCCAGCCAATTCTGCGCCAGATCAATCCCCGTATAGAAGGCTTTGATATTAATCTCTTCGGTCCCTTTGGGCACCCGCGAACGGATGGCGTGTTTGACTGAATCCTCCGAAACGATACCGGACAGTTTGATGATAATTCCCAATGCAATAATATTGGACACCAGAAACTTTCCCAGCCGTTCCACTGCCGATTGAATAATTGGCACGGCGACCACCTGAAAATTGCCTTCCGGAATTTTCGTGACCATCTGTGAATCAACAATCAGAACGCCCCCCTCTTTCAAATCGCCAATATACTTATCACAGGCTTCCTGGGTCAATGCCAGCAGAATATCAATATTCTCCGCTTTGGGATAATCAATGTCACCATCGGAAATGATGACTTCGGAACGACTGGCACCGCCGCGCGCTTCGGGTCCGTAGGACTGACTCTGGGTCGCATTTAATCCGTCGTAAATAGCTGCCGCTTCAGCCAGGACCTTGCCTACCAGGATCAAGCCCTGCCCCCCTGAACCGCTTAATCTGACTTCATAGCGAAAAGCCATATAATCTCCTTGCTTTTATACTCCGCTCTGGGCTTTTTTAATCACCTCATTATAGCGATTAAGATAACTCTCCTGTTCTTTATCTACAAATACTCCCGTAACTATTTTCCCCGCCAGCGCCTCCGCTGACATGTTCTTTGCCTTTTCAATTCCAATGGTGTTTTCTTTTTGATATCTCATCATATCAACGCCGTTGCCCTCTTTATTACGCCGACCATAGGAGGTCGGACAGGGGGTTAATATTTCAACCACCGAAAATCCGGTTTTCTGCAGAGCATTACCGATATAATTGTCCATTTTCCCCACATGATAAACCGTTGAACGAGCGACATAAGTAGCGCCGGCAGCCTGTGCGAGACGACTGATGTCAAAGGGTTCATCGGGATTACCATACGGTGCGGTGCTGGCTTTTTTGTGTGCAGGCGTTGTCGGCGAAACCTGTCCGCCGGTCATGCCGTAAATATAATTGTTGTAAATAATCATGGTGATATCAATATTCCGCCGGGCGGCGTGAATAAAATGATTTCCGCCGATGGCGGTGGCGTCGCCATCGCCGCTGACGACAATAACGTGCAGCTTGGGGTTGGCAATTTTCAAGCCCGTGGCAAATGCCAGCGCCCGACCGTGTGTGGTGTGCAGTGTATTGAAATCCACATAGCCCGGCGTCCGGCTGGAGCAACCGATTCCGGAAACCAGGGCGATATCGTTTTTATCCCAGCCTAGCTTATCAACGCACCTGAGAATTGATTTCAAAATAATGCCGTGCCCACAGCCATCGCACCAGATATGCGGCATTTTATCCTGACGTAAGTAGTATAAATAGTCCATGCTCAGTCCTGCCTGATAATAGCATTAAAAATTTCATTAGGTGTAATCGGCTCACCGTTGATCTTATTGATCCGCACAACCGGTTTTGAGCGACGAGTCGCCCATTCAACCTCGTGCGCCAGCTGACCGAGATTCATTTCAGCGACAATAATCTTGCGTACAGAAGCGCTGATCGCCTCAATCTCTTTTCCGGGAAAAGGCCAGATAGTTTTCAACCGCAGCAGTCCGGCTTTAATGCCCTGCTCCCTGGCGTTTATCACCGCCCGGCGTACCGACCGCGCGGTAGAGCCAAAGGATATCACCAATATTTCGGCGTCTTCGGTATATTGAACCTCAACTTCGACAATCTCATCCCGGTAGCGCTCAATCTTCCGGTTCAGGCGCTCCAGCTGCGCCTGTATCTTTTCCGGATTGTTCGTCGGAAATCCGGTTTCGTCGTGAGCCAGACCGGTCACATGATAACGATACCCTTCTCCAAAATTTGCCATCGGCGGAATATCACTACTGTCCATTTCATAGGGTCTGTACTGCTCCGGTGGGACAGTCGGCTTTTTGCGGTCGGTCAGCCCCAGCGACTCAATCGGCGGAACTTCGACTTTCTCCGTTAAATGCCCGACAATTTCGTCTGAAAGGAGAATTACCGGCGTGCGGTACTTCTCCGCTAAGTTGAAGGCTTTCACGGTCATATCATAGGTTTCCCGCACAGAGCCGGGCGCCAGGGCAATGATAGGGTGATCACCGTGAGTCCCCCAACGAGCCTGCATGACATCCCCCTGAGCAGCATGCGTCGGCAGTCCGGTACTGGGTCCACCGCGCTGGACATTGACCACCACACAGGGAATCTCTGCCATCGCCGCAAAACCGATATTCTCCTGCTTTAATGAAAAACCCGGACCACTGGTGGCGGTCATTGCCTTGACACCCCCCAGAGATGCGCCAATCGTCGCCCCCATTGCGGCAATTTCATCCTCCATCTGAATAAAATTACCGCCAAGTTTCGGCAAACGCAACGATAATACCTCGGCAATTTCAGATGAGGGGGTAATGGGATACCCCGCAAAAAAGCGACAACCCGCCGCCAAAGCGCCCTCGGCACAGGCGACATTCCCCTGCCACATTTTGATATTGGGATTTGGTGTTTCCACAGAATCTCCGAACTTCATTTTGTTTTTTTTGTCTCTTCCGGAATAATGATTTGAATAGCAAAATCAGGACATAACTTCTCGCATAATTTACAGCCGGTACATTCCTCCGGTCTGGCAACTATGGGATAAAATTGTCCCATATCATATACTTTTTTCGGGCAAAAACTGACACATATTTCACAGCTCTTACACCAGCTCTCGTTTATTTTTATGACCACATTTTTTTTCATATGCTTACACCATTTTTATAATCACAAATCGCTCTTTAATAATTTACTACGTCCCACTATGCTCGTAAATCAACTAATGGGATATCAGCTGCCGGTAATTTCAATCTCAATCGGACTTGTGTTTAAACGCACCCGGGCGCCCAGCGGCAGGGTCAGGCGTTTTTTTATATGACCATAGGCAAAATTAGTCACCACCGGAAAATCGTAATCTCTGAGAATTTCATTCAGCAACTCCTCCATGGTAAAGGAGCGCCGCGGATTCCTGGGAAAACAGTTGACAAAATGTCCCAGAATCAGTCCTGAAATTTGCTCGAACACCCCATGAATCCGCAACATATGCAGATGTTTGTCCAGGTGATAGGTCTTTTCACCAATGTCCTCAATGACCAGCACTGCTCCTCTCAGATCGGGCATGTACTCGGTTCCCAGCAGCGGCGTGATCAACGAGAGACAACCGCCAACCAAGGTTCCTTTTGCTGAACCCTCCCGGTACACCCCAATTTTTTCACCGGGTGGATTTTCGAGAGTCAGCGGATAGGGGTGTCCCATCAGGACTTTCCATAACCACTGTTCGGAGTAGGTGTCAAATTCCCCGCTCATATCCGGTGCCACCATGGGACCGGTATAACCCACCCAGCCAAGTTTGCGCATGAACGCCATTTGCAATGCCGTGATATCGGAGTACCCAACAATCATTTTGGGCGGTATTGCAGCCAGACGCCAGTAATTAATCTTATCAATGATTCTCAGAACCCCATAACCACCCCGCACACAAATGATCGCCTCAATTCCCGGGTCCAGGATAAATTCTTCAAGCCATTTCAGTCGGTGGGCATCATCACCCGCCAGGTAAAACTTACCACGGGTCAGATTGGGAGCTGTCTTCACTGCAAACCCACGCTGTTCCAGATAGTCAAGACCCGCGCGGGTCTGTTTGCGGTGTGCTGCGCTGGCTGGGGCAATCACGCCGATTGTCGCCCCCCAGGACAACGGCTTGGGAAATTTATACATAAGATTCCTTTTTAAAACAATCTACCTCTAAAGTTGCAAATAAGATTTTTAAAGATAAAGTTTTTTATCAAATGTTTCTTAATTTTATTAATAATAATCCAAATTGCTACCCGGAGATACCAAAAACGACCCAAATTTTTTCAAGAGTATTGTTTTTTTTTGGAAAAACGCTAAACTTTGCTAAAATATTTTTTAAATTGAAGACACAAAGGGAAAACAGGTTAAATGAGGTAGCAATATGAATAAATCCTTCCAACGTTCCCAAACACACCGGCGGTTTTTACCGGTGCTTACTGTATTAATTTTTCCCATCTGTCTGGGTGCTCAGACCGATTCTCTAGACAGTTTGGTTGACACCCTTGCCGGGCGCGAGGAATTCGAGTTCCAGCAATCTGTCGAAGACCAAGCCGTCGGTGATATTCAGACGCTCCGGCAGTTCATCATTGATTCGCTGACACTGACATATGATGAAAAATTAATGGCTCAGAAAGATTCACTGGCGACCCTGTTCAACAATCAAATCACCGACATCTTGAATCAAAACTCAATGGAAATCAGCAGATATAAGAAGACCATTAGAGCCCTGGAGGACAGTCTGAAAACCCGCCGCCCGTCAGCAACGCCGCCACCGGTTGTAGCCACCGACATAGCTTACGATCCGGCGGGAGAACAGAAGTATTTCGACTATGAAAAATTTGTCAAACGGCAGGAAAAGAAAACCAAGTCTGGCTTCTTGATTCTGACCACCAATATCGAGGATATTCCCCCATTTCAGATCAAGCAGCTGGAACAATATCTCGATACCTATTTCCCAACCGCGCGCTGCGATTCCATTCAGGATTTTCTGACGCAAATCTATATTCGGCAGCAGGACTGGGCTAATGCCGAACGGTCAATATTAAAATTCATTTTTCTTTATCCCGAATCCCCTTTAGCCGAAGAGATCAAGACCATCCGCGCCGGGATTTTCCAGACCGAAAAGGCGTACAAAAGCTATACCGATTTTTTAATGAACGTGATCGCCGCCACGCCGGCTTACCCCGACGTGGAAACCCGCTACTTCAGGTTCGTGGAACTGCTCAAAGATTTTCCGGACCCGGCTGTGAAAGCGATGTTTCCAGACGAAGCCCAGACCTATCTGAAGCTATACCCCTTTTCTGAATATGCACCGCAAATCTGTCTCTGGCTGGCTCAATATTATGCCGGTAATCTGCGCCCGCAGAGTGCCTTTATCACCTACCACCGGCTGATGATCTTTTATCCCGACAGTCCGGAAATGGCTGCCGCCCTTTATCAATCCGCCTTGCTACAGGAAAAAGAGTTCGAAGAATTCGATCAGGCTATCGAAACCCTTTACCGCTTTATAGACCTTTTTCCCGACGATACTCTGACTGCCTATGCCCACCACCAAATCGCCCAAATCGCCGATATTAAAAAACAGAACTGGGAGCAGGCGACCACCGAGTATCAGATTGCCGCTGATCTGTTCTTTGAGACCGGAAAAATCAAACCCAGCACCGCGGCGCTCATGCGCAAGGCAGGGATTCTGGCGGATCAGATGAATCTGATCCAGGATGCCATCGCCACCTACCTGTCGGTTGATGAACGCTTCCCGGGCTCACCGGACGCTCACCAAGCCATTATGGCTGCCGGAAACCTGTACGCTAGGCACAAACAGTACGAGGCTGCAATCGGCGAATATATGAAACTATACGACAAATACCCTGCTGCCGAAAATGTCATTGATGCTCTGGAAAAGGCAGCCACCATTTACAGCAGTAATCTTAATAATCATGATAAAACCGTCGAAACGCTGAATATAATCGTCACCAGTTATCCCGATTCCAAGAGTGCTAAAAAAGCAGAAAAACAGCTCAAGAAGATCGAAAAATCCAAGTAGCATTTTCTCTCGACAAACAGCAAAAATACGGGTCGGTTTTCCGACCCGTTATTTATCTTACAATCAGCTTACTTCAGTCACGTATGTGAAGAGCTGATTGGTTGGGATTATGGGGAAAATTTTTGATGCTGTAAAGATATGCCAGCAATCGGCAAAGAGACCGGGTCATGCCAAAAGCGCCCCGGACCCATTTCGCCGGATTGACGGCAAACGACCGGCATCCATCGCCGCACAAAAAGTCAGTAAAATGCAGATAAACCCCCGCCGTACTGGATAGCTTCTCCCAGAGCAGCTGACTCTGCCCGCAATCAATATCCTCATCGAGGATACTGTGCATAATAAAAACCGGGCGTTCAACATCGGTTGGTGGAATCGCCTTGCTATACGACTCATCCAGATCATGCTGATACATTTGCAGCAAACTCCGGATGGCGTCAGCTTCCATATCCCCTCTATAAACCGCCATCAGCAGGTGGTGGATATCCGACTCAAGACTCTGAACTTTTTCAAATGCCGTCGTCGGACGTTCCGATAACAGCAGAGATATGATGTCAGATACCCGCTCGAATTGATTGGGAGGCAGACCGTTTTTCAAGACATACAACAGATAGAGAAGCCTGATTTTGACGGAAGAAGATCGTTGAAACCAGCGCTCCTGGATTTTGACCCGACCCCGCAAAGCAAAATTGACAAGGCTGCTTATTTCAGTCACCGGTGCCAGAAAAAGAAAGCTATGGACTTTCCCAAGCGTCGCTGCACTGTTCATTGCCACCAATAAACAGGCTGAACTGAAATCGGCGCCTGCCAGCACAATCCGGCTGCTGTCAAACCGCTCATCCCGATAGACAGCCTCAACGATTTCAACGATTTCTACCGAATTAATCGTACCCGGAATAAGCTGCCCATTTTCATTTTTTACAATAATTACGTGATAACCAACCAGCGCCAGGGCTTTAGCAAAACGGTTCAGGCGGTGGCGCTTCCGGGCAAAGGCACTCGTCCCGGCAACTATGATAAATACCGGGCGTATTCTGGGTCTAGCTCGGGTATACAGAACAACCGGGTGAATTCTGTTTTTTCCGGGCAGCCCGATCAGCTTTTTATTCAAAAACGGGCGTCGGCGAATACAATAACTAAGCAATTTCCCGCTGGAATACAGCAATACGACCCACGCCGCCCGTCCAAAAAGAACCGGCATGTGTAACATTTCTCTGATGGTGCGGGCTTGTTTCATTGACTTGCTATCAATAACTTATCTTTTGTGAACACTGTCAAACACCCCCGCAAATATAATGCCGGAAACCGTCGAAATCCAAAGAGATTAACCGGCAATAAACAGCCCGACCAAATATTTCAGATATCCCGTTCCGAACACCGAATGATCGAATCGCTCCAGCAGAAAAAATACCGCGCACAGTACCGTCAATTTATGCTCGAAGGAATCAAACTCCTGAAAGAGGCAGTCGCAGCGCAGTACCCGCTCTCCCAAATCTATATCAGCCGATCTGCTTTTGTAAAAAATCTTCTCGCCGATGTGCCTGTTAACCCAAATAACATCAAGGTCATCCGGGACTCGGAAATACGCTCCATGAGTTCACTGAAAAATCCGGAAGGTGTGGTTGCCATTGGAAAAATACCGCAATCCAAATTTCTGGCTGTTGATTCAGAAATCTGTCCATTTTTATACCTGTGGGAGATCAACGACCCGGGGAACCTAGGAACCATCCTGAGAACGGCACGCTGGTTCGGCGTCCGCCATGTTTTACTCTCGCCCAACAGTGCCGACCCCTTCTCACCAAAAGTCGTGCGGGGATCAATGGGCGCCATTTTCTATATTTCCATCCGGCAAAACGTCGCCCCTGATGATCTTTTTGACTATTGTATTCAACAGAATATTGCAGTATTTTGCGCCGATCCCACCGGGGCTCCGGTTCTGGAAAACATGCCCAAACGTTGGGGGTTGGTTCTGGGTAATGAATCGCATGGTTTACCGGAAGCGGTTAAACATGTCGCCCATGACATTATAGCGATTCCGAAGTACGGCAACGGAGAATCTCTGAATGTGGCAGTTTCCGCCGGGATCCTTTTATACGAATTGCTGCGCCAGGAGAAAGCCTGATATGCGTCTGTTTGCAACACACCTTTTACTGATATCAACGATTCTGGCTGCCGACAACCTTTCTGATCAGGCAAGCGAAAGGCTCCTGCCGGAAGCACCGGCACCCGGTTGTTATGCCAAGACACTCACCGGGGATGATTTTTTCCTCAGCCGCTATGTCGGACCCCGCGCGCGCCCGGAATTAAAAGGACCAATCGTGTTTTCATTCTTCACCAGTTCCTGCCTGCCCTGCCGGAAAGAGATTCCCTGTCTCCACACCCTCAGCACAGAATATCCTGATATTCGAATATATCTGATCAATGTCGGCGAGGATCCACACACGGTTCAGGCTTACATCCGGAAAATGAATTATACTCTGCCCGTTTTGCTGGACCGCTACGGAAAAATTGCGGAAAACTTTAGCGCCCAGGTGACCCCGACGCTGGTGGGAATCAACGCGGCGGGCTTTATCACCTTTTTCAAGCGGGGCTTTACCGCCGCCGATACCACTGCAATCAGAGAATTATTCGAACAGCTCAGACCGGATTAAATGACGGTGAAAAGTGCTTGTGATGCGGCTCAGGTGCTTGACTTTAGTTGCCTTCCTGTCTAAATTCACACGCCCTTTAACACAAAATAATCTAATCTAATGTTTAATATCCTTCCCTCGATAAAAACCGCTATTATTCTGCTGATCATTGGATTGGTCCTGGCATCCCTCACGGCTGCCGGTGTTATGTTTTTTTCCCCGACGCTGATCGGGATTACTTCGGTACAGATGGGCTTGCTGATAGGGGAACTTTTTCTGCCTTTACCAATCTATCTCTGGGCGAAGAAAAATGGCGCCAACCTGTGCAAACTCTTCCGGATCAATTATGTTCCGTGGCGGGCGGTAACGGCTGCGATTCCCCTGTCCCTTGGATTGACCATCATCATTGACGAATTGGATCGCTTCGCTCAGACATTGGCGTCCACACCGCTGGAATTTTCAAAAATTCAGGAAATTGTCACGATTTCCAATCCACTTTCAGCCGTTTTTATCATTGGCGTGGTGGTGATTATCGCACCCCTGGTTGAAGAGCTGGTTTTTCGGGGATTTCTGCAACGCATTCTGGAATACCGTATCAGAGATGTTACCAAAGCGGTACTGTATTCAGCGCTTATATTTGCCTTTATTCATTTCAATCCCTGGTGGATTGTACAAATATATATTATCGGGGTTTTTATGGGGTATGTCGCCTGGCGCACAAATTCCATCTGGATATCCTTTGTTATCCACGCCATCAATAATGGAGTCGCTATCCTGTTCTCCCATCTAGCTGACGGCACAATGGGCTGGTACGAATGGAAGGGGTATGTCTCCCCGATAATCCTTTTTGCCGGTATTTTACTATTATTCGGTGGAATGTACTGGTTCAGGCGCAATACACCGACTTATGACCGGCGCACTGAGTTTTTATTAATTGAAGATCAATCGGACAATCAACCAAAAACGGGTAATGAATAACAACTTGAAGGAGGTGATTCATGCTGGACCGTGAGTTTATTATTTTACAGGACGCATTCCGGCGTCTGATTCGCCGCAATGCCCGCACCAATACCCAAAAGATGATCATGAAAACCCACCCGGCTGATCTGGCGGCGCTTTTCCGCTCCTTTACTGACACCGAACGCCAGACCGTCTTTAAGTTGATTTCCGATCGCACCTACAAAGCCGAGTTTCTGACTGAACTAGATCAGTCTATTCTGGTGGATATCCTCCGGGATTCCGCCCCCAAAGACATTGCCGAACTGCTGAAGGAGATGGCGCCTGACGATCAGGCAGATTTACTGGCGCAAATACCGGAGGACCTGAGCAAAGAGGTACTCAGCCTGATGAGCAGCACCGATTCTGAAGACCTGGAAGAATTGATGATGTACGATCCGGATACCGCCGGCGGGATTATGGTGCCACTACCCTTTAAAATGCATGAACAGGACACGGTTCAGGATGCCATCAATGCGATTCATGAACAAAAAGATGCTGAGATGGCTTTCTACATCTATGTCGTCGATGATAACGACCGCCTGACAGGCATTATCTCGTTACGTCAACTGCTGATGGTCTCACCGAAAACCATCCTGCAAAACATCATGATCAAAAGGCTGGTCACGGTTCATCCGGAGACGGATCAGGAAGAAGTTGCCCGCATTATTAGCCGCTACAATTTTCTGGCTCTGCCGGTGGTGGATCGGGAACATCGTCTCCTGGGTATTGTCACTGTTGACGATATTATTGACGTGATTCGGGAAGAAGCCACCGAAGACTTTCTGCAAATGGCTGGTGTCGGAAAAGACCGGGAAATTCTCTTAAAGACGCCAGTTGAAGCCGCCAGGATTCGTTTCCCCTGGCTGTTTGCCACCTTCATCGGCGGCTTAATCGTATCTGGCATTGTGATCAGCTTCCACCAACTGCTGAACCGATTCGTGATATTAGCCGCCTTTATGCCGATCATCGCCGGTATGGGCGGCAACGTCGGTTCCCAGTCATCCACCATTATCGTACGGGGATTAGCAACCGGACGTATAAATTTTCAACAGATCTTTAAAGTTTTAATCGGGCAGATTATTATCGGTTTCCTGCTGGGAATCGCCTTTGGCATTTTGTTGACCCTGTTCTCCAATATTTTTTACAGAGCAACGGAAAACATTCTATTGATCGGGTCTGTCATCGGGGTATCGCTCTGCTGCGAACTGATCATTGCGGCGATGCTCGGCACCCTGGTGCCGATGCTGTTACAGCGCATCAATGTTGACCCGGCAGTTGCCACCAGCCCGATTGTGACGACATCACTCGACATCACCGGTATTCTGGTCTATTTTTCCATTGCATCGTTGCTGTTACTATAATCCGGTATCTTTGTCCGAAGCCGCAGTTTCATTTTAAATAACAACATCGTCCCGACCCCGATCAGCGCCGGCACCAATACATTTCCCAGAAATACCAGCAACGGCGCCAGCAAAGCCACCTCGCGGGTGATATCAAACTGCGCCAGAAGTTGCATAGATATCCACTCCCGTACACCAAGACCAGCCAGAGAAACCGGTAACATCAGAGCCATCATGACTACGCTTACAGTCCCGCAGGCAGCCCAAAAAGAGACATCAAAACAGCGTAAAACCAACCAATATTGCAGTGCCATTAAAAGTATATGCAGCAGAGAGAGCGGAATAGTAATCGGCAGCACCGTTCTATAAGGGTATTTCCCGATACCAGAAATTTTTCTCCGCAGCCTCCGGTAAATAATACCAATCAGTAAAATCAAAATCGGAATCATTATTGTTAAAAACCAGTAATAAGAACGATATTGCCGATATATCGTCCAGATGCCAATAAGCCCGGTTAATAATACCACCACCGCCAGGCTGCCCTTGTCAATAATATACGCCAGCAAACGCCGGGAATAGCTTCCGCTGATAAACAGCATCCTGCCAAGCTCACCATGTCCACCCGGGATGACAAACCGAAAAGCATATCCACTAAAAAACACCCGCCAGAGAGGCATCTCCTTATCGCGATCAATGATTGGTAAAAGAGCCGTAACAAAACGTTGGTACTCCACACACCAGACACCCAGACCAGCGATCGCAATCAGCCCGATTCGCCACCAGCCGGTGGTCAGGAGCACCTCTCCGATTCTCGGAAGCTCAATCCGGCTGAAAATCAGATACAGAATCCCCACCGAGATACACAATTTCACACCGAAACCGGCAATTGACCGGAAACTCATCTGCAGAAATCCGCTAATTATAATTAATAATCAAAGCGAATCTGAAAAGAAAAATAGCGGTTGGTGGTGCCATCTACAGCCCTTATTTTAAAGCCCCAGTCCAGAAAAAATTCCTTTCTCAAACGGTAAGTAACCAAGATCTGATATTCATCAATTGTCTCAATCTCTCCCATCAACCAGGTCGTTTTGTAATCCAAGGCTTCATTGCGGTTGTCGTAATTCTGATTGGAATTGCTGCCGATGGGAAAATAGTCGGGATGATCCTCTGGCAACGGCTCCGTCCCGTGCTTCAGGTGCCGGTAACGCAGAACGGCATAGAGGCGTTTACCCGGCCACCACTGATTCTCGAAAAACCAGAGCCGCGAATTGGGCCCGTCATAAAAGCCCAGATCGACACCGTTGTGAGTGTAGGAATTATAAAAATACTTGTGGGTATATGTCCAGGGATGCACAGCTGTAAATTCTAAGCGAAAATCGGTGGACACCTTCCATGGCGCATAGTGAATTCCCAGCTGGACACCCTGTTTATTCGCCCAATAATCATTGAAAATCTGGGTTGTTGTAAACTCATCCAAAAAAATTGTCCCGTAAAATTTAAATCGGGTCCACGGCAGATACTCAAACTCCACCGCCATGGTAGCGTTATCCCGGTCCATTAGATTGTGCTGAGTCGGCCAGAGCATGATTGGAGGAATAAGATAAGCCAGTTCCATATCGCGGTTGCCGTATATATAAAGCTCGGAAAATCCGAAATTAAATCTCTTGCCTATCAGCATCTCCCAGCGATGACCAACCAGATACTTTTTACAGAAAATCTTCTCGCCGGTCGAACCCCTTTCAAACTCCTTCGGCAAGAGCGACCCGTGAAAAAAGGTGAACTGTGCCTGTCTGAAGCTCTTCTGCCAGCTGAAAAAAGGGAAGGGGGTCACATTATCCGATAAAATCAGCGAATTCGGGCTGTTACCCCAATACAACGGCTCACTGCCCATCCCGAACAGACCGTACTTACCGGACACCTGGATATAGGCGTTGGAATAATCAAATCCCTGCAAGTCAACCATCTCCTCTTTCGGCTTTTGGGAAAATCCACCCTTATAGTCCTCCGTCAACTCTGTGTAATTATTCACGTTATATTGAACATATCGGATACCATCGAAATAAGCAGAGAAGTGTTCTCCCAGCTGGGCGGAGAGGTAAATCGCATCACGATTCAACGGGCGATATGAACCATTTTTCGACTCCATGCGGAGCGCTTCGCTCCAATCCACCCAGACGATTTCGTCCTCCTTTTCATATACAAGCAGATGCTGCTTTTCCCGATTATCTTTCCATTGCGCTACATTCCGAAAACCTGTTTTCATATTTTTTAAAGACCTGAAAAAGAAAAAGTGGTTTCCTGATTCGGGAATCTGAAAATGCTTTTGAGACGGGTAAATTTCCATCCTGTAATCGGCTAAATATTCGTCGAGAATCGCCCGGTCAATCCGATTCAGCTCAGCGCGCTTTTCATGAACCGTCAAAAGCAACCCGGCGACTTTGTCCCGGGTAAACGGACGGGTGTCGTTCAGATTTCCCGGCAGTAGCCCAGCGGTTGTTAAGCGATCCAGAAAAAGGTAGACCGGATCATCGATATTCACATGGATCTGGCTCGCCAAAACCGTACTGACAAAAGCCAGCAGCAATCCGCATAGATAAATAGGGTTCTGTAGTGTAACGGCTTTTCTTCTACCCACTTCCTACCTCAACTTTATAGCGCGCTCCTTTCCAAGTAAATCCAAACAGCGATCCAATTACGGCAACAATTACAATGAACGGAGCATGCAAAAATTCCATGAGAATATAATACAACGAATTCAATTTTTGTCCAAATTTATGATATCCGTAAACCATATAAAACGTATCACTGAACACTTTTACTCCGAACATTCCCAAAAACAGTGGTCCGTAGGAAGGAAAAAAAAGCAGCAGTCCGGGATAGATCGTCAATCCCAGATAGTACAAAAAGGTGTTCAAAGAAAAGAAGAGCACTCCCGCTTTTGCCCTGCCGATCTTCGAGCTCCAGCGGGCACGCTGGTTAATCACAGCCCTCAGCGTCCGCTGAGGCGGTGTTTGGACGACTCCCGCCGGACTCAGATTAAATTTCAGTCGATAGTGCTTTTTTTCAGCCGTCTGAATAATAAAGAAATCATCGCCGGATACTATACCCTTGCGCAAAGCATCACTTTCATAGGCAACGTAAAGCTGCCGGTTGAACATCATATTATTGCCGTTGGCGGTAAAACCCCGATTGTGTCCGATTGCACCAGCCATAACAACCTGGTGCGACATATATTCGATGGCTTGCATGTTCTGCCAGAGACGCTCGAATCTATTGTGATAGGTTCGCTGCTGAAAACGGGTAATCCCTGTCGCAACTCCCAAATCGTCCTCGATCAGGGCTGCATAACTACGCAACCAGTCAGGATGCTGAACGCAATCGGCATCGGTGGTCAGGATAAAGGGACATGTTGTTGTTTTTACCGCCTCAATCAGGGCATGTTTTTTCGGTGAAATATCCGGAGAGCAACTGGTTATGGTAATGGTTCTCAGATTGGAGACCGTTTCTTTTAATTCATCTAATATCGCACCGGTTTTATCCTCTGAACGATCGTTGACAACAATTATCTCATAGCGGTCGTTGGGATAATTCTGGGCAGAGAGTGATTGAACTGTGCTGCGAACATGCTGTTCTTCATTCCTCGCTGCGACGATCACCGCCAGAGGTGGGTAATCATCAGACAGCCCGTTGTTGGGTCGAATTTTGTGCAATCCCCTCAGAAAATATAAAATGAACAGCAGGTAGACACCCGCGGAAATTCCAAGAATCATATTAAAAAGAACCATCAAATCGTTCCCAGTCCCATAATGGCTAATAATGTATCAAGATCGTTTATCGGACGTTCCGGCAGCCTTTTTAGCATACAACGAGGTACTCTTTTGATATCTTCCGAAAGATTCAAATCCTTTTGCCTGACGCAATGGAAATAACCCATTTCTGTGAGCCGTTCTGCCAGGTACTCCTGCTCCGTCTGACCAGGAGTCGGTATCAGTAGCGCCGGTTTTCTCAGCGCAATAATCTCCATGATCGTCGAATATCCCGCCCGGGCTACAATCAGTTCGGCATTGTTCATAACATCCGCCATTGCCGAGCGGTTCAGATGCGGGTAGATGTCTAGTTGCCCCACCCAGGTGCGCTGCTCCCTTTTCGAATCCGGCTTACCCAGTACAATGACCCAGCGACCCGGCAGCGCCTTTGCCTGATCTAAAATCAGCTTTTCCAAGACCGTCCGCTGCGGTTCCATACCAGAGATCATGATGAATCCATCTACTTTCCCAGTCGCAGGCTGTTTCGGAATATCCGATAAAATCCCGATATAGCTCAGCCTTTGATCACCTCGAAAGGCAAGGGGGTGCCCCAACTGCCCGGTCAGATTATCAGACCATTTGAAATCGGGAATAAAAACATGCCGAAACTGCCGAAATATTAGTTTGTTAAACAAAACACTGATCCACTCAAAACAGTACAGCGTGCGTGGCAGCCGAAACTGAAGCTGATGAGTCATGAGAAAACTCGGAATTCTCTTTGAAAAGACACCGTAGCGGTTGTCGGAGAAAATCAGATCAATTTTATATGCTTCAATCAAGCACTGCGTCCGCCGAATTTCCAGGATCAGGCACCACAGAATCCGTGGGAGCTGTAACAACAGGTAGAGAAATAGAACATTTCGATTCCGGCAGTAGCGGACTCCATAATCGGGGAAGTCAATCGCCGCACAATCCGGAAATTCTCGCTGCAACAGCTGTAAAGATCGCCCGGTTGCTGCCAGTATTACCTCATTGTTTTTTTTCAATGCTCTGATAATCGGTATAGAGCGCGTTGCATGACCAAGTCCCCAGTTTAACACTGCGAACAGAATCCGCCTCTTTTTTTCTGCACATTTATCCGTCAATAGAAATAATCCCGAATTATTCAGATTGAATCACGGCATGCGAAGTTACGATTAAATCAAAAAACTTCAAAAATACTTCTCTGTCTCACCAAACTATTGTTTATCCATTTTCCCGTTTGTACTTTTAATAAGCGATTATGAAAAATATCCTCTTGATCAACCCCTGGATCGCCGACTTCACCGCCTATGACCTGTGGGCAAAACCACTGGGCTTGCTGTATATCGGGAAGTTCCTGCATCATTACGGCTATGATCTTGAATTAATTGATCTCACCGACCGGCTGCGATGGGGCGGTGATAAACCCGCAAAAAGTCGTGGAAAATACCCGAAAACCTTAATTCCCAAACCGCCGGTCGTGGCTCATGTACCCCGCCGCTTCGGACTCTACGGCGCCAGCCGTAAGCAGTTCGCTATGGCATTGAAAAACGTCACACCGCCAAAACTCATTTTGGTGACATCACACATGACCTACTGGTACCCTGGGGTCCGAGAAACAGTAACCATTTTACGCGATACCTTTCCGGAGACGATAATCGTCCTGGGTGGCATCTACGCCAGTCTTTTTCCCGATCATGCACATCAAACCATTCAACCCGATTATCTGATTACCGGCTACGGTGAGAAACCGGTGCTGGAACTGAGCGACAGAATTTTTGGAATCTCCCGCGATTATAGCACTGTCCCAAAGCACAACGACGCCGGCATGCTCCCCTGGGATTTATATCCCAACCTCAACGTTGCCCCGATTCTGACCTCCCGGGGCTGTCCAATGCACTGTGACTACTGTGCCACACCCTTGCTGAATCCCCAGTTTTCTCAGCGAGAACCGGCAGATGTCCTGGCGGAGATTCTATTTTTATATCATCAGCGCAGCATCCGGGAATTCGCTTTCTACGACGACGCCCTCTTCACTCATAAAGAGCAGCACATTAAACCCATTTTAAGGGGCTTGATCAAAGAGAATCTTGCAGCAAAATTCCATACTCCCAATGGACTGTTTGCCCGGGAAATAGATGCCGGGCTGGCGGAGCTGATGCGGGCAACCGGCTTTGAGACCATTCGTCTGAGCATGGAATCCGTCATTCCAAAATGGCAAAAAGCCTCAAGCAATAAGGTGTCCACCCGGGACTTCGAAAACGCCCTGGTCTTCCTCGAAAATGCCGGTTTCCAGCGGAAGAACATCGAGGTCTATATTATTATGGGGCTACCAGGTCAGAGGTATTCCGACGTTGAAACCACGCTCCGCTATGTTTTCGAACAGGGAACAATCTCCCGGCTGGCTGCCTTCAGTCCGATTCCGCAGACACCCTTCTGGCAGATCGCAAAGGAGCGCGGCTGTGTTTCGGATGATATGGACCCACTACTCACAAATAATACAATCTACCCTTGTGCCTCCCGCGATTTTCCTGTGGAAAAATTCCTTGAATTACGCCAACTTTCCAATGATTTGAATGCTAAAATCAGAACCAACATGATGGATTGAGAAATGGGAGTACTGAAAACGGCACCGCGGGCACTGCCTTTCGTGGCAATCATGTTCAACCGAAAAACGGATCTGGACAATCTTCTAAAAACCCTGTCCTGCCGGCTGGGCGGTGTCATGTCGGCTGGTCCTGTTTATCGTGTTACCGATTTTACCGGTTACTACATCAAAGAATTTGGTAATCGCCTGCAAAAGCAGTTTTTTATTTTTCAGAATCCCGTTAATCTGGAAAGATTTCATGAAATTAAAGTCTGGACAAATGATCTGGAATTTGGCAGCTCGCCGAAACCCTCCGGTCGAATTGTGAATATTGATCCCGGCTACCTGGAACCATCCAAGCTAGTGCTCTTTTCCACTAAAAACTTCTCCCACCGGACCTACTGCGGTGCGGGGATTTTTGCCGAAGTTACCATGCTATATAAACACGGCGATTTTGTGCGTTTGCCCTGGACGTATGACGATTATTTTTGGGAAGAAAATCGCCGTTTCCTATTGCATGCCCGCACGCAGATTGTCAGCCTGAGCCGCAAGGGGGCGCTATAAAAACGCCAGCGCTCTGACCGGCGCTCCTTCGGTATCCATTTTTAATGGCAGAGCGCAAAACTCAAACATCTCATTTTGCGGCAGACTTTGCAGATTGTATAAATTTTCAACCGCCAGTCGCCCGGCGCCCAGCCAGAGCCGGTGAACCGGGAAACCAGCCTTCTCGGCGTCTGCGGCATCAATGCTGGGGAAATCAACACCGATACCAAATACGTCGGTTTTTAGCAACGCCATCACCACTTTGTCGGAAAGAACAGGGTGCTCCGTAAAATAGTGTTTGTCGATCCAATAGCGGTCAAAGCCGGTCCGGAACAAAATCCAATTCGGCTCGAGCCGGTCAATCAGCGCAGACTCTTTGTTCGTCAGCCTAATTTCATCGGCAAGCGGTTCTGTTTTATCGAGACAGATTGCCCGCCCAAAAAACCGGTTAACGGGAAAATCCAGCAGCGTTTGCCCGTCGGGAAAAAAATGAGCCGGAGCGTCAATATGGGTCCCGTAATGTGATCCAAGCCGGATGGTAGAGGTACGAATATTATTTTTTACCGCAGAGCGGATTTGCGGTGCCGGCAAATCCCCCGGATAGGTGGGCATACCGGTCGCCAGGGCATGGCTCAGATCTATGATCCTTTTCTGCATACCGTCGAGGTCTAATTGCCATATCCGACTGTCTGCGCGAGGATAATATGCTGTGAGGGGCGCAATTTCATGGCAGCCGTCAGGGCTTCCCGGTCAACGCTGCCGCGCACCACAGTCGCCAGTCCCTCCGCCGCACAATAGAGATAGACATTCTGGCTGATAAAACCGGTATCCGTGGCAGAATAAAATTTCTGGGATTCTTCGCTGCCTTTCAGGCGGTTGTAATCCGCCACATAAATGAGATTAACCGGCGCAGTTTTGACGAAATCCTGCGTCCCGGTCAGCCCGCGGAGGTCGGCTTTATCCAGAAAAACCAGGCGGTGTTCTCTGACATCATACAGATACAAGCCCGATTTTAGAGCGACATAGACATCAATTTCCTGGGCATTGTGGGCGGTCGGCGCGGTGCGTTTGCCACTTTCGGGACGATTGATACCGGTCGCCGCCCAGAGCAGGTTGGACAGCTGCTGACTGGAAAGCTCCTTCTCTGAAAAAGAACGCTCGGACTTGCGGTTTTGCAAAGCCTGATATAGCGTAACGTCCTTCTGAAATTGCGGAGTCGGCAGGGCAATGTTCTGCGCACCAAGTGGTGTTGTCAGCACAAC
>DSAS01000179.1 GCA_011046365.1 Fidelibacterota bacterium | reverse complement strand
TCTCCAGCAGCGTAAAATAGACCGCCATGTTGGCTTGCGATCCGGAATGGGGCTGAACATTGGCGTACTCCGCACCAAACAGCTGCCTGACCCGGTCCCGGGCTAAATTTTCCGCCATATCCACTGCCGCGCAACCGCCGTAATAACGCTTACCGGGGTAGCCTTCGGCGTATTTATTGGTCATAATGGAACCGGCTGCCTCCAGTACTGCGGGGCTCACGAAATTTTCCGAAGCAATCAATTCCAGGGTCCCGCGTTCCCGGTCAAACTCTGCCGAAACCGACGACATTACAGCAGGATCTTGCTTGCGTAAATACTCAAAATTCAACGTTTACTCCTCACTACTTTCGAGTTTCGCGATGCGCCGCTGATGACGACCACCCTCAAACCCGGTATTCAGCCAGATATGCAACATTTTCCGGGCGGCGGCGACATCGGTATATAGCGCTCCGAAGCAGATCACGTTGGTATCGTTATGTTTACGTGACAGAGCGGCTACTTGTTCGTTACAGACCAGGGCGGCGCGGATGCCTCTGGCTTTATTTGCCGCCATACTCATCCCTACTCCGGTCGTACAGATCAGCACACCGCGTTCAGCCTTCCTGGCATTGATGAGGGTTGTTACCACTTTGGCAAAATCGGGATAATCCACGGAACTGTTCTCAGTAGTGCCGCAATCAATAACGGTGTGCCCCTCCCCGCGGGCATATTCCAGCAGAGCCGCTTTCAGCTGTACGCCGCCATGATCGGCACCAAAGGCGATAATCATTATTTGCTCACTTCCAAATCTATCCACTTGTAACAATCCAGGCGCGGGTGAAAATCCGCGCGCTCTTTCCCGGTTGCATCGTAGCGATTCATAAACCAATCCTCGCGCGACGGAATCAGATACTCCTTTAAAAAATCAATCCGCGACTGACTGCTGTAGTCGCCCAGTTTTTTAGCCTGGAGATAGTCGTCATAGGCGATTTTGTACACCAGCTTATCCTCAAAGCTGATCGGCGAACGCGCGGCGCTGTAATATTGCGCCGCCTCAAAAAGAACATCAGCCCGCAATTTATAGGTCGCTGCGTTTTCACCCAGCGTGAATGCCTTCTTTACCCAGGCATAAGCCGTCTCGTAGTCCGCCAGATTGATATACATTTTGACAATATTTTCGATGACGTTCAAATCCTGCGAATCTATATTTTTATTGATATGTTCATAAGTACCCGCAGCCTCTTTGTAGCGCCCAAGGGTTTTGTAAAGTTCAGCCAGTTCGTTCCAGGCTGGTTTACTGCGCAGATCGGCTTCAGTGACCTTTTTTAATACCTTGATAGCTTGATCATATTCCAATCTCTCCATCAGAGACCGGGCATAATCCAGTCCGTATCGAATGTTACCGGGATTTCGCTCCCATAGCTCTTTCTTGATTGTAGAGATATCCTGTCCGGTCAGTTCGTAAACCCGCAGACGATCGCTGATCGCCTGTTGGTCATCGGGCTGAATTTCCAGAATCTTGGAAATACCCCATAACATATCTTCATACCGCCCCTGAGAAAAACAGAGTTTATTATAGGTACGGTACAATTCCAGGTCGTCCGGCTGAATTTCGATCATTTTTTCATATTCACGAATTTCCAGATCAATTTTTCCCTGAATATGATAGATATAGGCGATATTTTTATGAATATACATATCCTTGGGCAGGTATTTAAGACCTTTCTCATAGATATAGAGCGCGCTGTCATAATAGACCGGATCGTTTTTAGCTAACTGCTGGTAAGCCCGTCCGAAATAGGGAAATATATCCTGGGCATATTCTTCTTCACAGCCGAACTCCAGCATTTTTTTATAATTGTTAATGGTACTTCGCCAATTCTGATTCTGATAATAGCTATAGGCAAAATTCAGATAAAGATCACATTTATCCCGGTTAATTTCGGGAATAGTCTCTCTATCAAGATGTGCGTCTTCGGGGGCATCCGCTGGCGGGACACACCGGGTAATCAATGTCGCTATTATAACGGATAATGTAATTGTCAGCAAATGCTTAAGGCGCAGTTTTCGCATAATCCACCCTTTCTGTTTTGTGATTAAAACCTTTTTATCCTCCTGAACCACAATTCTCCCGCAGTCACACCGACATAAAAGGAGAGGACTCTCTCTTTTCCGATTGTATCGCCAAGAAAGCCGTCCCGGACGGCTGCCACCACGGCTAAATCTATTCTATTAAAGTTCCGATTGAAAGGAATACCGGCACCGCAGCTCACCCCTAATTCACTTAGACCGGTGGATTGATAAACTGCCTCGGTTCTATAGAAGGCACCGGCTCGCCAGGAGAGCCGCTGCCAGTAGGATGAATAAACCTTTTGAGAGGGCAGTTTTTCAAGTCCGATGCCAATATAAAAGGGATTTTGTGCTGCGGACCGATTGACCACATAAAAATCTTCAAACAGGGTTGATTGTACTATTGAATACGCCAGATCAGCCGACAGAGCCAGAGTACCACCGGACATCTTTTTCCGCAGCCCCAACTGAAACGTAGTCGGAAATTGAATCGCCCGATCAGCGGTCGTGGTATCATCACCAAAATAATAGTCGTAATAATTGTAATGATTAAATTTCAAATTGGGGGAATAGCTGCCACCGACCTCAAAATTTCGCGCTGAATTTATCCAGTAGGTTCCCAGTTCCAGCTGGACCCCTTCAATCCCGGCATATTTTCGATAATACGACTTCGTTTTACCGCCATCAATATCAGTCTCCATTCGGGTCAGATAGGTTCCAAAAAAGAGACGCGTTTTCATACCTACTCCCAGGCGCTTGCCCAGGCGATATCCGCTACCGATAAAAAATTCCGATATACCACCTTCAACATCCACATCGGAAAAACAGGTAACTGACTCACCATAGAAATCCACGGAATCCGTGTAACTGATTTCACCTTTCATACGGGAATAGGGCGTAATTCCCATGGCAAATCCCATCTCTTTACCAACAGGGAACTTGAATGAGAATCCGAGAAACTGGGATAATGCGGAGCCCGGCATTCCGGCTGAAGTGTTGAAGGTTGACAGTCCCAGCTGTCCCTGAATAGAGGTTGTTATAAACCCGCTCCACAAAGCGGGATTCGACCGATTTAGACTGATTGAATCGGGAATCGCAACGCCGGTCTGACCCAGCGCCAAATGGCGCACCGAAACCGCCGGTGATGACATGCCGAAACCATAACTCGAATAATAGGACGTCTGTCCGGCGAGCGGATATATCAAAAGTATAAAAATCAGGTCCAGACGCTTCATATTTCGTTATTTTTCTTTCATGGTTAATATCTGAATCCGGGGACGATCCTGTTCCGGGTTTTGATCGGCGGCATTATACATGCTCAGACTGGCAATATTTGTAAAAGACGGCAGGGTATAGACCACGATCCCGTAATTGCTGGTATAACCGCTGACCACACCCTGAAAAAATGATTTGATACTGATTGTCACACTATCCTCGGTGGCAGAAACAGCAGTGGAGTAAGTGTATGAATCGTTGATCGGATTATAACCGGTTATCAGCACCGGGTTGCCGTATTCGTCCAAACTGTCAGCCAAAACAATGTTGGAATCCACAACATTTACATAAAGGTTGAACAGCTCCCTGTAATTCTGCGTCTGGTGGCGATCGATTTTCAATTTCAGGTCTGCCCTGGCGATAATCGTATTATCATCGGTCAGCAGATTTTCAAAATCAAATCTCAGCAAACAGTAACTGGCGCGTCCGGAACTCACGTTAAACCGGGTAGCGGGATCAAGCATTTTCTTGAACCGGATGAGCGACAAATCCTCAGTGGGTAAAATCGAACTGACACTCGTATCGCTCTCAATGACGTATTCTACACTGATCCGGGGATAGGTTGCAGCCTCGACAGAATAAAACCCCTGAATTGCGGCAATCGTCGTATCCGCCGGTCTGAAGACCAGCGAATAATCACTATTGCTCCCGTCATACCAGCCGGCAATCAGGGTGGGATTCAGGGCGATCCGAACCGTATCAGTACCGGAAGCGGGATAGGAAAATTCCGTTATTAAGGAAAGGGTGTAATCCTCAATGTTAAAATTGCCGGCATAACTGCTGTCTTCCGTCCATGGATCAATGCCGTCATTCAGCAGCTGATACAAACCAATATTCAAATTTTCAGGCGGGAGACCGTCGAGGCGGTACTGGTTTACACTGTACAAGATCAGCTGCGCCGATAAAAATTGATCAATTGAATCGGGTAGAAAATAACCTACATTCCCGAATTTCATCAGAGCATCGGTGCGCACATTTTCATCGTCGCCCACAAACAGTACGGCAGACTGACCAATGCTCGGCTGGACGATACCCTGGGCGAATCGGATTGAATCCGCCGGTATGGTCAGCGACTGTCTGTTAAAAAAAGATTCCGGCTGATTCTGAATCGTCGGAATTTTTTCCTCGCAAGCCGCCAAAATCATTCCGGCTGCCAGCAAGGCGACTTTACAGGCGTTTAATTTGTGTGGTGTGCGTCCCGGTATTTTTAGACATCCCGACAGACGTCCGCCGGATTTATAACTGATCCACGATTTTAATAATTTCATCGGCTAAATTTTGCCACTCTTCCGGCGCTTCGTTTAAGAGGTTAAAAGTCGAAACTTTCGATCGGTCCTGTCCAATGAGGTTTTTAAATACCGGATCAGCCAGATACAATTTCTCCACATTATTATCTTCGGTATTGATCAAAAGAGTGTGATTGCTGAGCCGATGCGCCGCGGCAGCACAATCAATTTTTTTATTCTTTTCAATTAAATCCTGATCCAGCTTTGTCAATCCCACCTGTTCATAGTCGGCAACCCGATATTTTGACAGGCTATTCTTTGAAAGCAGAATCTGCAGAATCTTGACATCATTGAAATAAGTAGTTTCCAAAATTCCCGATTTGATCATCAGCGGAATGAGGCTCATCTGCCAGTCATTCAGGATGATAACCTCCGGCTTCCAGCGCAAATAGTTCAGCGTCGTCAGGGCAGCGGCGGCAAAATAACTGAAGCGTAACACGTTGCGGTTATGTTCACCATCGGATTCCCGATACAATTCCAGCGGTTCATTGGTATAAAAATCATCGTGCTCCAGAAAATAGACCTGGACCTTGGTATTGGGTATAAACGCCGACTTGACGCTGGCTTTGACTGGCTGGTTCAGAAAGGTCAGGTCCATCTCTCGCAGGCGGATGACCTCCCGTAAAATATAGCGCCGTTCGCTGATAAAGGAATATTTCGGCATCATCAGGCGAAAGTCATATTTGCGCTCATTGAAAACAATGGGAATCTCTTTCGAAAAAGTTGCCAGCTGATAACTTTCAGCAAAGGGTACGATTTCGGACGTTAAAAAATATATTCTTTTAATCATGGCTCTGTTTCATAAATTGCTTGGCGTTATTTACATATTCACTCTGGGGATAATAATCAATCAACCGCTGAAACTCGTCAATCGCCTTATTGCGCTCGCCCATTGCAGCATAGCATAATCCGAGTTTAAATTGTGCGTCATCCTCTTTGTTACTGTTCTTGAATGCAAACACTTTTTCGAATTCAACGATTGCGCGTCGGTATTGTTTCATCGAGTAAAAACATTCCCCGATCCAGTATTGGGCATTGTCGGCTAGTTCATGATATTTATCCTCATTTAAAAGCTGGCGAAACAGCTGAATCGCCGTTTCATGATCACCATTCTGGTAGCTGGTCAGAGCCTGCAGATAGCGATCACGATAATCGCCCTCGGTGCTGTAGGGTTCAGCTGACAGCTTCGCCTCGGTAACCGCTTTTTTCTCATTTAAAATCGCCCCCAGCGACACGATCCGGTTTTCCAGAATCACCAGTTGGGACAGAATTTCAAAGTTGATACTATCCGTGTAGCTTGCCCGCCGGGCATTTTGGGTAACCTGCCGCTGGATTCGCACCAGCTCATTGCTGAGCGCCGCCGTCGCCGATTCGAGCACCTGCAAGGTACTGTCCAGGCGATTCAACCGGGCTACATCGCTATCCGGCTGCTTGACCGGCTCACTCAGCGCGCGCACCTTTTCGGAAAGCCTGTTCACTATCCCGATCGTTTTTTTTAGTTGTTCTTCGATACTGTCCACCCGGTTTTGCAGTTCAAGGAGCTGTTCGCTGGGCTCGGTAGCGCTCGATCTGGGTTTCGCATTCAAGCCTTCTGCCAATGCCAGTATGAGCAGACCCGCGACTCCGATGGACACAATACTTAAAAGCGATTTTTTGTTTTTCATAATTATTCTTCTAAATAAAATTGGACCTAAAATCCAGTGGGTAAAGCTACGAAATTCGGTAAAAAAAACAAATGGTAATTTATATTTTTGCAGTCACTTACCGACGGCGTTCCAGGCTGATATTGAAGACGATCCCGATCATTATGAAACAGCTGATGATAAATGAGCCACCGTAACTTAGAAAGGGCAATGGCAATCCGGTGACCGGCAGCAGGCCAACCGTCATGCCGATATTGATTACCACATGATACAGAAAAACACTGGCAAACCCGATCACCACCAGCGAACTGAAGCGATCCCGCAAACGATAGGCGACATTAATCAACAAAATTATGAGGGTAAAAAACAGCAGCAGCACCAGCATCACGCCGGCGAAACCGTACTCCTCTCCCACGACAGAAAAAATGAAATCGTTGTGCTGTTTAGGCAAAAATTTCAAATGCGTCTGGGTACCGTTGCCGATCCCCTTTCCAAACAGACCGCCGGAGCCGATTGCCACCTGTGACTGAATAACCTGATAGCCCGAACCCTGGGGATCAATGTCCACGTTGAACAGGGTCATAATACGGTTTTGCTGGTAAGGTTTTAAGCGATTCCATAAGACCGGGGTCAGAAACCCCAAAGACAAATTGAACACAAACAGGACGACGGCGATCCAGATTTTTTCCTTGCCAAGATAGAGCGCCAGAATCAGGATCAGTACCCAGATAAAAAAACTATAAAAGTTAAATGCCGTCACGATACTGAGAATTGGTGCCACGATTAAAAAGAGGTGATAAGGGCGGGCGCCCGCCCAGAAAAGCATGGGAAAAACCAGAAAAAAATAGATGACTGCCGTCCCCAAATCCGGCTGCTTGATGACTATTCCCATTGGCAGCAGCACCAATAGCAGGGGTATGATCAGCGACCTGAAATCCGAAATAATCAGATCGCTACCGGACAGATAGCGGGCAACGGTGATAATCACCAGAATTTTCATAAATTCCGAGGGCTGAAAATGTATCGGTCCTAGCACAAACCAGCGGCTGGTTCCCGTCACTGAATCACCCATCAAATAGGGTAGGATTATCAGGGCAATACCGAGCCAGTAATAAATATAGGCACCGTCAAACAGTAACTTCTTCTGAATCACGGAAATCCCCGACATGGTGACCATTCCAAGAATCATCCAAAGCAGCTGCTTCCCTATAACCTTTTTAAAAAACGGGGCGTCAACGTGCAGGGAGGCGCTGTACAGTGCCAGCAGACCGGCGATGCATAACAGCAGTACGGTAAAAGCAATTAAAAAGTTGCTGCTCGATATGGATCTGCCGATCTGAACCGGTTTTTTCATCGGGTTGCTATCTCCGTCTGAGCCGGTGTGGGGACAAGGTTTTTCTTGCAGTAGTTCAGGATCCGTCCGGCGGCAACGGCTGCTTCCCCACCGCCTGAACCGCCATGCTCGATCAGAACCGTCACAGCCAGAATCTGGCTGTCTCTTTTTGAATACCCGATAAACCAGGAATGGTCTTCTCCGTGGGGATTCTGCGCCGTGCCGGTTTTACCATAGACATCCAGGTCACGGACCCGCGCCGCCCGCCCGGTACCGTTTTTGGAATTGACAACGTCATACATCGCCTTTTCGACAAAATCCCAGTGGGCTGCCGAAATACCACTGACGGAATCGGGATTGGTAAAGACAAATGTCTGAAAACGATTGGTTTGACAATCCAGATACCTCAATCCGAAATGGGGCGTCACTACTTTGCCATGGGTTGCCAGTGTCCCGGCGAAACGAACCATCTGCAACGGTGTGACCAACAGATCGCCCTGACCGATTACCAGATTCAATTTATTGCCCTCAGTCCATCCGCCGAGCCCGTATTTCTTGTTCAAAAAGGCTTCATCCGGGACCACGCCCTGCGATTCACCGTATAGATCAACATTGGTAAAGGCGCCGAAGTGGAATTTTCTGGCATAATCAGCCCACAGATCAAGATCCATTTTCCGGATAAGATTATAAAAATAGACGTTACACGAATTCACAATTGCATCAAAGAGATTCATCCGACCATGCCCGCCGGTTTTCCAGCATTTGAATTCCCGCCTGCCCAGGCGGTAGACTCCCTGACAGCGAATCAGCGCATCCGGATTGAGAATACTATTTTGCAGAGAGGCAAATACCGCTACGATTTTAAAAGTTGACCCCGCCGGATAAGTTCCCTGCATCGCCCGGTTATAGAGTGGGCGGTCGGCATCGTTGAGCAGTCTGCTCCAGACACCGGATTCCACAATACCGGAAAACAGTTCGGGTGAGTAATCGGGCTTACTGGTCATTGCCAGAATTTCTCCGGATTCAGCATCCATAACGATTGCCGCGCCCTTTTTCCCTGCCAGTAGTTTTTCAGTATAATCCTGCAGACCGATGTCAACTGTCAGATACAGGTCGTTCCCGAACCGGGGCTTAACGCTGCGCTCATCTTGGACCTTTCCGACTTCCTGACCGAAGACATTGACCTGCACATACTCAAAACCCTTTTGCCCGTGTAAAATATTCTCGTATTCCCGTTCGACACCGTTCCAGCCAATCAGATCACCAGCGTGATAGCCATAATCCTTAATCATTCGCAAATCTTCTTTGTCAATTTCCCGTAAATAACCCAACACGTGACTGAGATTCGCCGGACCGGGAAAGGATCGGACTGACTCCAGCGAATAGAGCACTCCGGGCAGCTCCAGTCGCCGCTCTTCAATCTCGGTCAACATTTTAAAATCAATATCGGTAGCAACTCTGGCAGGCAAAAAAAGTCCCCGGTAATTTTTCTGAACCCGCTGGCGGATTTCGGATTCTGAAATGCCGGTAATCCTGCTTAGCAAGCGGAAGACCGAATCGTTTTTTACCGTCTCATAAGGAATAATGTTCAGGTTGTACTGCGATTTATTTTCAACGATGATCTGACCGTTGCGATCATAGATTAATCCCCGCGGCGCCTCCTTTGTAACCACCCGAATCTGATTGGCTTCGGCGATTCCCGCAAACCGGCTATATTCCACAATCTGCAATTGATACAGTCTGAATCCCAAAACGATAAACAGCGCAAATACCGTTGCAATCAACAGATTACGATGCAGCGAAGTGACATTATTTTTTACATAAAACATGGTTAAATTTTTTCGATGGAAAAAATGTAATCGGATACGATAAAAAAGACCGCAGTATACAGGGTATCCGGCAGAATATAGCGGAAGACGATGAACTGAACCGGGTATTCTGCAGAGTGAAAATTAATCAGAAAAAAGACAAGATAGTGGATAAAAATTATGAAGCAGACAAAAGTGTAAAAGGTAAAACCGTTTAACCGGCTGCGTTTATCTTTCAGGTAGCCCGCCAGAAAACCGGCAATGGTTTTTGCCAAAGCGGACAGCCCCAGAAAAGAGCCCATCCCAATCAGGTCAACAATCAATCCAAATCCAAACCCATACAGCTGACCATAAACCCGCCCGAATAATATGGCTACAAACAGGATTAGCACCAGTGGAAAATCCGGTTTGATGCCCTGAATGGTCAACCAGGGCGCAACAATCAGCTGCAACAACACAGCCAGTAAACTAAAACCAAAAAATAGGGGTACCTTCTTCATCAATAGGAAATGATTACAAAAACCTCTTCAACAGTATTTAGATTGGCATAAGAGCGGATAACCGCCGATTGATAAGGCTCATTTTCGACTCGTTGAACCTCCACCACTTCACCGACGACAATATTAGGCGGATAGATTTCGCTGTAGCCCGATGTCAGGACCAATTCCCCTGGATGTATCTCGGCGGTCAGAGGAATCTCCCGGGCAATCGCCATGCCGTTCGCCTGCCACATCACGAGACCCAGAACCCGGGAATTTTGAAATTTGACACTCAGCCGAAAATTGACATCGCTGAACACCTGGCACTGCGCCGTACGATCCCCGACGGCAATTGTTTTACCGATAATACCCTTTGTACTGATGACTGCCTGATTGGGGGCGATTCCCAGTTTTTTGCCCACATTGAGCAGGATCGAATTGGCAACTGGCGAAGTGCCCCGGTTTATCACTTTCGCAGGAACGATGGTATAGGCGGTACTGTCCATAAATCCCAGCAACCGTTTCAGCCGCCAGTTTTCCCGGTAGGCTTCCATAAACTCGATGTTCTGTAGTTTCAGTTGCATATTTTCCTGCCGCAACATTTCATTTTCCTGTAACAAACCGGACAAATCATTGAGCCAGATGCCGGGATAATGGATAAAGGCAAACAGATCGGCGACCTCGCCCTGCAGCGACCTCATTTCAGGCACCTCGTTTAAAAAAAGGATGGAAAATGACAAAATGACGAGCAGAATCAGCAACAGATAATCATGATAATCAAAGAGAAAAATTACGATTTTACGCCACATCAATACTACACTAGGACTTCTTTATATTTGTCAATATCTTCAATGATGAGTCCGGTTCCTTTGACGACGGAAAGCAGGGGTTCCTCGGCAACATTGACCGGCAGATCGGTCTCCACCCGGATTCGCTGATCCAGACCCTTTAACTGGGCGCCCCCACCGGTAAGTATAATGCCACGATCAAGAATATCGGAAGACAATTCCGGCGGGGTCATCTCCAACGCCTGCTTGATAGCCTGCACAATCAGATCAATAGTATCCTTGAGGCACTCCCGGATTTCAACGGACGACACTTCGATTGTCTTGGGAATACCGGCTACCAGACTGCGACCCTTAACGGAAATTGTGGTGTCGTTAATCGGCATAGCCGAACCGACTGTGCATTTGATCCACTCGGCGGTTCGTTCACCGATCAGCAGGTTGTGTTCCGCTTTGAAATACTGAATAATGGCGTCGTCCATTTCGTCACCGGCGACCCGAATTGCCTGCTTGGTCACAATTCCGTTCAGGGCAATGACGGCGATCTCGGTCGTACCACCGCCGATATCAACGATGATATTACCTACCGGTTTTGAAATATCAATCCCGATCCCGATTGCTGCAGCAACGGGCTCTTCCACCAGGTAGACCTCCCGGGCGTTGGCGCGATCAGCCGAATCCCGCACAGCCCGTTTTTCCACCTCGGTGATACCCGATGGAATACAGATCACGATTCGCGGTCGGGCAATCCGGCTCATATTGATTTTCCAAATAAAGCCGCGGATCATAGCGTCGGTCATTTCAAAATCCGCAATAACCCCATCTTTCAGAGGACGTATCGTCGTAATATCTCGGTGGGTTTTCCCGAGCATCTCTTTGGCATCACTGCCCACCGCCAAAACCTCCCCGTCGTGGGTTGAGCGGGCGACAATGCTCGGTTCATCCAGAAGGATTCCCTTACCCTTCATATAAATCAGGGTATTCGCAGTACCCAGATCAATCGCGATATCACCGCCGAAAAAGTGAAAAAACGAGAATCCCATAGTTGCTCCAATAATTAATGTTTAAAAACGCGTTTATGTGTAAACAGCATGAACATACCATGTTCGTTGCAGGCTTTAATGACCTCGTCATCCCGGATACTACCCCCGGGTTGAATTATACCGGCAATCCCATGTTCTGCCGCCAAATCAACAGAATCCCGAAACGGGAAAAAGGCGTCAGATGCGATGATTACATTTTTCAGTGTCAGCCCCGCTTCGCCGGCTTTGCGGATGGCAATTTTCAATGAGTCCACCCGGGACATCTGCCCGGCACCCACGCCGATCGTTCCATCCCCGTCCGCCAGCACGACAGCATTGGACTTAACATGCTTCACCACGTGCCAGCCGATTTGCAACGCCTGGTAAGATGCCTGATTGGGACCCGCTTTGGTCACCTGCTTCCACTGCTTTTCATCATCGTGTGAATCCTGAATCTCCTGAACCAGTAACCCTGCGCCGTAAGCCCTGGTATCATAGGGAAAGTCCAAATATTCTGCATTGGGGATCAACAGTCGCAGGTTTTTACGCTTGCTCAATATCTCCAGCGCTGCCGGCGTATACTCCGGCGCGATAATACACTCCAGAAAACTTTTCGTAAACTCCTCCGCTAGCTCCCGATCCACCGGCACATTGACACCGACAATACCGCCATAATAACTCACAGGATCAGTCTTGACCGCCCGCCGATAAGCCGCTAGGGCTGAATCAGCCACACCAAATCCGCAGGGATTGGTATGTTTCAGATTGACACAAACAATCCGATCCGTGCAAAATCCGGAGCTGACCCGATAAGCCGCCAGACAGTCTATGTAATTATTAAAAGATATCTCCTTACCCTGCAACTGGATAAAAGGCATGTCCTCCGGCGCCGACTCAGGATTGTACAGCGCCGCTTGCTGATCCGGATTTTCGCCGTAACGCAGCTCCCGCACTTTATGATAATGGGGCGCCCAAAAACCGGGCAAGCCTCCGGACTGTCCGAAAAAGTAGCTGGCAATCTCAGTATCGTAATTACTGGTCAGCCGAAACACATCCCGCGCCAGCACGCGCCGATAAGGCTCATCTATCTCTCCGGCTTCAAACCGTTTCTCAAACTCCACATACTGCGAAGGGTGCGACAATACGACAACACTGTGATAATTTTTCGAGGCTGCCCGCAGCATGCCGGGACCGCCGATGTCAATCATTTCGATGATTTCGGGGTCCGTTTTATCACCTGCCCGATAAGTCTCGGAAAAGGGGTACAGATTAACCACCACCAGCTGAAAGCCAAGCCCGCCGACCCGGTGCAAATCCTCCCGGTGACTGCGCTTGCGGCTATCACCCAGAATCCCCGCATAAATCAGCGGATGCAGGGTCTTGACCCGACCATTCATAATCTCCGGAAAGTCGGTCAGATCCTCGATTTTCTTTACTACTATGCCGTTGTCATTCAGGGTTCGATAGGTTCCTCCGGTGCTGTAGATCTCCACCTGGCTGTCTTCGAGTTTCTTTGCCAGCGGTACTATCCCGGTCTTGTCCCAGACACTCAAAATCGCGCGCTTTATCGTAAAATTGCTCATTTTTCCCAAACTACTTTCCCGTTTATAACATTAATCCTGCCGGCACAATAGGCACCGACCACTTCGGGTAACAGACGGTGTTCAACGGTTAAAACCCGCGGCGCCAGCGTCTCCGGCGTATCACCTTCCAAAACCGGCACCTGCTCCTGAACAATAACGGCGCCCCGATCGTAATGCTCATCAACAAAATGAATGGTCACGCCGGTGACCTTAACCCCCGACTCAATTACTGCCCGGTGCACCCTTTCACCATAGAAACCCTTGCCGCCAAAATTGGGCAGCAATGCCGGATGAATATTGATGATTGAATACCGAAACCGCTCCACCACCGGTGCCGGGATCAGTTTCAAATATCCGGCTAACAGAATCAGGTCCACTTCATAAGACGCCAGCAGATTCAGAAGAAAACCGACATAATCGGCAGCGTCCGAAAACTGTTTCCGGTTAACCCAGTGCGTGGGTATCCGGTTCTTCCGGGCGATATCAAAAACCGGGGGGCGGGCATGGTCACTGATGACACAAACGATCTCAGCAGCGATCTTTCCCGACTTGATCCCTTTTAAAACCGCCTCAAAATTGGACCCGCGTCCCGATGCAAACACTGCAATTTTTCTCAATTCCGTATTGTCCAATCAAATTAAAATAGCCTCTGAATTTATTCATTATTGAGACGAAAAACAATCAACGAAAGGATTGCGGAAAATTATTCGCATTCCGGACAAAATCGCCGGATATCCCGGAGCAATTCTTCCAGCTGCCTGGTATCTTCAAAAATATTAAAATTGTCAGTCTCCAGGATTTTAACCGGAAATTCTCCCTGAATCCGTTTGATCCAGCGCTCATAGGAAATATTCAGACGATAGATGTACTCGGGCGAAATGTTTGATTCAAAACCCCGGGAGCGTTTTTTTATGCGCGTCAACAGAGTGTCCACACTAGCTCGCAGGTAGAGAATCAGGTCGGGCTTTTTTAAATAAGAGGTCATAATTTCAAACAGGGCGCAGTAATTTTCCCAATCCCTTTTTGACATATCGCCCATTTCATGGAGATTCCGGGCAAAAATTTCCACATCCTCATAGATCGTGCGGTCCTGAACCGCCGAAAATCCGCTCTCGGTCATCATTTTATGGGTGCGGAAACGGTGCGACAGAAAATAGATCTGCAGGTTGAAACTCCAGCGCTTCATATCCTCATAAAAATCTTCCAGATAGGGGTTGTCAATCACCGATTCATAATAGGGCTGCCAACCGAAGCGATCAGCAATAATATCGGTCATGGTCGTCTTGCCCACGCCGATATTCCCTGCAATGCCGATAAAATAGGTGGTCTTACCCGTCAATTAATTCTCCAAAAGCCTCCGCCGCCTGAATATGCGTCACCCGGGCGGTTTTGATTTGATTGATAATCTGTGGATCGGATTTGACATTGACTGTAATATAATTATCAGAAAGTCCCCGGTAAAGCCCCAATTTCGTTTTCTTTTCATATAAAACGGCTAAATCCTGACCGATAAACCGGCGCAGAAAGTGATGCCGCTTACGCTCGCCCAGTTCACGCAACCAGACCGACCGCTCCTTTTTCACCTTGTCCGGCACAGAATCTTCCAGTCGGGCGGCGGCGGTACCCGGGCGGGGAGAATAGCGGAAGACGTGCAAGTAGGCAATGGGCAGCCGTTCCAGAAGTCCTACCATTTCCCTGAAACAGGTCTCGTCTTCACCCGGAAAACCGACCATCACGTCAGTACCGATGCAGACCGACGGAATCTTTTGAGTGATTTTTCCTGCCAGTTCAATAAATCGGGCTGTTCTGTAACGTCGTCCCATCCGATGTAAAATTGCATCCGACCCGTGCTGCAGTGGAATATGAAGGTGCCGGCAGAGGCGCGATTCTGTCTGCATCATCTCTATCAGGCGGTCGGAAACCAGGTCCGGCTCAATTGAACTAAGCCGCAACCGTTCAATGCTGCTTTCTTGCAGAAGGGCTGCAACCAAATCGTCAAGACCGTATGCACCGTTCCGGTAGCTCCCAAGATTTACACCCGTCAGGACGATTTCTCGAAATCCCTGTTCCTTCAACCTGACCGCCTCAGCAATGCAGGCGTGAAAATCCCGCCCGCGGGACGGTCCCCTCAGAAACGGGACAATACAGTAGACACAGCGATAATCACAGCCGTCCTGAATCTTCAAGTGCGCCCGGGTACCCGATCCTTTAGCAATAATTCCTGCCGGCGAAAAGGTGTTCTCCTCAATCGTGCTGGCAACGTGAATGCTGCATCGCTCCTGTTCCAGTTGATCAATGTAATTCAGAAGCCGGTACTTTTCAGAATTATCCAGCACCAGATTAACACCGTCCAATCCTGCCACCGTCGCCGGGTCCAGCTGCACGTAGCAGCCGATTACGGCAATTTTTCCCCGGGGAGAAATACGCCGGGCGGCGGCAACGGCGCCGCGGGTCTTGGCTTCCGCCTGCCGGGTCACCGCACAGGAGTTGATTATGGTCAGATCGGCGGTTTGTTTTCTACCGACAATCAAATAACCTCTCTGTTGCAGCTCAAACTGGAGGGCATCAGATTCGGCATGATTCAGCCGGCAGCCCAGGGTTCGAAAATTGACTGTCTTAATCAAAATCAGCGAATTTCTACAATGCTCTGATCACCAACGATTAACCGGTTTGTATAGGGTTTGGATTTGGCTTCGATGATCTGGACACTCTTGCCGAGCAGACTCGCCTCGATACGGATCTTTTGATCCAAAATCTGACATTCTTCGGAAATAATACTGTATTCCACTTCAGAATCCCTGATGACACAGTTGCGTTCGATCGAAGTATACGGACCGATGTATGAGTTGATGATCCTGGTACCCTTGCCGATAATGACCGGTCCACGGACATTGCTGTTCAGAATTTCACATCCCTTTTCGATAACGACCCGCCCGAAAACCTGACTCTGCTTGTCCACTTTGCCTTTAATTTGGGTGGTGATGTTATCCAGCACCAGGCGATTTGCTTCCAGCAGATCATTAGGTTTGCCCGTGTCCTTCCACCAGCCGGTGATTTCAGAGAAAGTGATAGTCAGTCCCTTATCAATCAAATATTGGTGAGCGTCGGAAATCTCCAGCTCGCCCCGCGCACTGGGTTTAATGGCATTAACGGCTTTAAAAATACTGCTGTCATAAATATAGATGCCTGTCACGGCATAGTCGCTTTTGGGCTTTTTGGGTTTTTCCTCGATGCGGACAATTCGGTTGGCTTTGATTTCCGGTACGCCGAAGCGTTCGGGGTCGGGAACCTTTGCCAGAACCAGGTGGCAGTTGGATTTATTGGTATAAAATTCACTGATAAAACGCTTAATCCCGCCCACGATTATATTGTCACCCAGATAAAAGACAAAGGGTTCACCACCGATAAAGGACTCGGCAATCCGGACACAATCTGCCAATCCCGCCGGCTTTTCCTGCGGAATATAGGTAATCGAAAGTCCTATTTTCTTCCCGGTTCCGTACATGTCGCGGACTTCGCTGCCCTCCTGATTGGTGATAATGCCCACCTCGCGAATCCCGGCTTCCCTGACATAATCCAGTGCATAGCTCAGGATCGGTTTGTTAGCGATGGGAATCAGATGTTTGTTCTGGGTATGCGTGATCGGCCTGAGTCGGGTCCCATGTCCGCCAGCAGTGATTAATGCTTTCATATTATGCTCCCAATTCTATCAATTGTGAAAGTCAAAATTATTGCCGGAAACTGCGAAAGTCAAGCGTCCGGTCTAATAGTCTGTTTGAGCGATTAGATCAATACCATCCACATCCACGACATTCACCGGATAAATTCCACCCTTTTCCAGCGGCTGTTCCGATTTGACCTTGACAATCCCGTCAATTTCCGGCGCATCCCAGCGGCTGCGACCGACATAACCAGCCTCATTTTCTTCTTCAATCAAAACCTCAACTGTCTGCCCGACTTTCAACATGGCAAATTCCTGAGCAATGTTCCATTGCAGCTGCATGACGATATCTTTGCGGCGCTCCTTTTCCCCTTCGGGAACATCGTCCGGTATGGTGACCGCCCGGGTATCCTCTTCCGGCGAGTAGGTGAAAACACCCAGCCGCTCGAAGCGCTGCTCCTCAATAAAATTTAGTAATTCGTTAAAATCGCCCGCCGTTTCCGACGGAAAGCCCACCATGACCGCGGTTCTTAACGCTATGTTCGGGACATCCCTCCGCAATTGCATCAGCGTTGCCCTGATCTGCTCCGGATTGTCGCCCCGATCCATCAATTTCAGAATCCGGGGCGCGATGTGTTGAACCGGAATGTCGAGATAGGGGCAAATTTCGGCATATTTCTGAAAGAGTCTGTTGATCTTGAGCTGCCAGAAATCAGGATTGGCATATAGCAACCGCACCCAGGGAAAAAGCCGTGCCGCCAGCAGTTCATCCAGCAGTTCGTACAAATCTGTTCGGGGATTCAGGTCTGATCCGTAGCGGGTCAGGTCCTGAGCGATTAAAATCAGTTCTCGCACCCCTTTCTCATGCAGATAAGCCGCTTCCCTCAAAAGGCTGTCTATCGTCCGGCTGCGCTGCTTGCCCCGCATCAAGGGTATTGAGCAGAAGCTGCAACGATTATCACAGCCTTCCGCAATTTTCAGGTAGGCGGTATGAGCCGGTGTCAGCAGAGCGCGAATCCGCTCCACATCATCACAGGATTCAGCAGAGCCGCAAATTTTTTTAACAATCTCTGCGGCTGATTCAACTCCGAATATCCCGTCCAATTCCGGCAGTTCCGCCCGCAACTGTTCGGGATAGCGCTGGGCAAGGCACCCGCTGATGATGACCTTTTTCCCGGGATCACCCTTTTTCAACTCCAGCGTTTCCAAAATCGTATCCACTGACTCTTCCCGGGCTGATTCGATGAATCCGCAGGTGTTGATTATGATCAGATCGGCATTGCCGGGATTGGAATCGTACCGCAGCTCCAATTGCTCCAGCTGTCCTTTCAGGACTTCCGAATCAACGGTATTCTTCGGACAGCCCAGCGATATAATAGAGAAGGTCTTTATCATTGGTAGTTTATCATTAATCCGCTACTTCTAACAGGGCATTGATAAATATTTCCGGTTCAAACTCCACAATGTCTTCGATTTTTTCGCCCACACCGAGGTAGCGGATCGGGATGGCTAGTTTATGATGAATAGCCAGGACCACGCCGCCTTTTGCCGTTCCGTCCAGTTTATTCAGAATAATGCCCGTAACACCCACGGCGTTCATAAATTCCTGTGCCTGGATAATGCCGTTCTGACCGGTGTTTGCATCCAGGACCAGCCAGACATCCTGCGGAGCGCCGGGCAGCAGCTTGCCGATTACCCGCTTAATTTTAGCCAGCTCTTCCATCAGATTGGACCGGGTATGCAGTCGTCCGGCGGTATCAATCAGGACCATGTCGTGCTCTTTCGCCAGCGCCGATTTGACGGCGTCAAATGCCACAGCAGAGGGGTCCTTGCCCTTTGGGTTACCCATAAAATCCACTTCGGCGCGCTCAGCCCAGACCTTCAACTGATCATACGCCGCCGCCCGAAAGGTATCCGCTGCCGCCAGCAGTACCTTTTTCCCCTGCTTTCGATAATAATACGCCAGTTTTCCAATGCTCGTGGTTTTTCCGGTACCATTGACTCCGACGAACAGAATGACCCGCGGTCTGACGTTGCCATCGTCGGAAAATTCACGCGTATCAACCAACGCCCTGATCTCACTTTTCAGAATTTCTGCAAGACGCGCCGATTCCTTCCGGTTGACCTTTTTCAGGCGATCAATTAAAACCTCGGTCAGCTCCACTCCCAAATCGGCTGCCAGCAGCGTCTCTTCAATTTCCGTCAGCAAATCCGCATCAAGGCGAAAAAACTTCCCAAACAGCGGAATCCGGGTAGCAATCCCGCGCTCGGTTTTACGCAGTCCACGTTTCAATTGATCCGTCTTTCCGGCAACCGGCTTGCTCTTCCGGTTGATAATTTTCGTTGTAAAAGTGTAGGCGTAGTGGAGCCAGGACATTACTATCAGGCAGACGGACACCCACATAAGCGGGGTAACCCAGGGTTCCACAACATCGGCGTAGATGAACGCCAATATCGTTGCCGATGTGAATACAATCGAAATCTTGCCGAGCTTATTGGCATAGGGGGTGATTTTCAGGTTGTTCATCATATAGATACCGACCAGGGCAATTGACAGGTCCCGGACCGCCAGGAGCAGAAAGTAACCGAGCGGCAAACGATCCGATTGCAATAGAAACAGCATGACACTGAATATGACAACCTTATCGGCAAAGGGATCGAGAATTTTACCGAGATCGGTGATCTCATTGCTGATCCGAGCCAGCCAGCCATCCAGGCTATCGGATACAATCGCAATTACAATGAAAATAAAGGCAATATCGCCCCGCCCCTCTTTTAAAAAGTAAATGATCGGCACCGATAAAAAAGCCCGGATAATGGAAATAACATTGGATAACGTTACAACCTTGTCGGGATGCATGACTTCATATTTTGCACGAACCCTGTTCTTCAATGAAATTCTGCTCCTTCAGTTATTGTGAAAAATATTTCTCCAAAGAATTGATGCCAACCTGCTCAATAATGTCCGGAAAAGAGCGCAGTGTCTCATCATCGCCGTTAAATATAAGATTCCCTTCATGTAATATCCAATAATGGCGGCAAATTTGACGAATTAATTTAAAATCATGGGACACAATTATGATCTGATGATCATTCTGAAAATTCTCCAAAATCGAAAAGAGCTGGGCTTTGCCCCTGCGCCCCAGTCCCACAGTCGGTTCATCTAAAATCAGTAAATCCGGCGCTAACGAAAGGCTCAGGGCGAGCGCCAGGCGCCGCAATTCACCGCCGCTCAGTTCATAGCCGCTGCGATTTTTAATACGCTCAAAATCCAGTGAAAAGCACTGCAGGTATTTTTGTATCAAGGTAATTAAATCAGGTTCCCGCCGCTTCAGGGAAGCAATCTGCCGGACCGTATCACCAATCTGGACTCCCAGAAGAATTCGCTCGGGAAATTGGGGCGCATAGCCGACCCTGGGCAACGTTGCCCCTGAATTCATCGAAAGGGCAATCGTTCCGGCGCTCGGTTTCAAGAGCCCGCACAGCAATTTGCTAAAACTGGTCTTGCCTGAGCCTGACAGCCCGTGCAACCCGAGAATACCACAAAAAGAGTGATCCAGTTGATCAATCCACAAGCGAAAAGAGTCGGCTTTATCAAAGCGAAACTCAAGATTCCGGATGGTCAGTGATATTTCAGGCAGCATGGCTATTTTCAAACCTTTTCAGATATTCGTCGGATTGCCCAGACCAGGAGACCTCTCCGCTATCCAACTCGATAACATAATCCGCCAGCCTGATTTCGTGGTCCTCCTTACTGACCCAGATAACGCTGACGCCCTCTTTCCGGAGAGCTGCAATCTGTTTATAGAGCCGAACCTGAGCAGGGCTGTCGAGAAAGGAACAGGGCTCATCCAGGATCATGATCCCGGGACAACTGATCATCATTCCTGCCAGCGCCAGACGCTGTTTTTCACCGCCGGATAACCGGTTTGGCGAATCGTTGCGGCGATCCGCTAAATCATACCGATACAGATAATCTTCCACGCGCCGGTGCATCTCCGCTACCGGGATACCTCTGTTCTCCAGGTTGAATGCCAACTCTCGTTCTAGATTAAAATGGACGATTTGATCATCGGGATTCTGGAAAAGATACCCAAACTGAATGTCGTCAACCGGTTTGCCATTGAAATCAAATTTGATCTGACCGGCAACAGGCGTCAATAATCCGGCGATCAGCTTTATAAGGGTCGTTTTCCCCGAACCGCTGTTACCGGTCACCACGACCAGTCCATCCAGAGGAATTTCCAGATTGATATTTTTAAACAGAAACGGTCCTTTCCGATACTGAAAGTCCAGACCGCTTATTCGGATTCTCAATCATTCTCCAATATTGCTTTGACTGTCCGGGCTGACGCCCCCAGATTATCCAGGATAACCTGCTGGGCTGATTGAGATGCGCGAAGATAGAAGGGTTCATCTTCAATCAGTTTCGAAATCAACATATAGAGACTCGGTGCGTCGCCACAGGTAAAACCACCGCCGGTTTTAACCAGTTGTTCCGCTTCCCGGGAATTGTGATAGGCAGGACCGAAAATAACCGGAATTCCGGCTACAGCAGGTTCCATGACGTTATGCACGGAACCGCGAAAACCGCCACCCACAAATGCCAGTTGCGCCTGATGGTAAAGCTCCGCTAAAATCCCGATTTTATCAATCAACACAATCGTCTCGTTGACAGGAAAATGCTGGGTATGGGTGTACCGGCAGACAGACAGACCGTTGCCGCTGAATTGATCTTCGAAACTTTCCAGTGCATAATCGTTCGGCTCGTGAGGTGCAATGATATAGGCAATGTCCGGATAGCGCTGATGCAGCTGGCGAATCACCGGGACGAGATGGCGGGCATCCTGCGGCCAGATACTTCCGGCAACCATGACAAAACGACGATCGAATATCTTTGGAATTTGCACTGTCATGCGGGCGCGTTCAATTACCTGATCATAGCGGGTATCACCAAGATTCAGAACCCCGATCGGAACGCTGCCGATCAGCTGGTAGACCGAATTTTTATCCTCTTCAGAAACGGCAAAAATATAATCCAGCAAGCGATATAGTTCCTTGAAAAAGCCGCTCACAAAGGGTAAAAATTTCGAGCTGTTGCGCCGAATCCGGGCAGACATCAGATAGCTGGGAATATGATGGCGTTTGGCGTTCATAATCAGATTCGGCCATAGCTCATAAGTTACAAAAATGATTTTTTTAGGCTTTAAAATCTGCATAAAGCGCCGGGTTCTGAAATAGGTGTCAAAAGGTAAATAGATCATTAAACTGACTTCGGGCATTTTCTCAGCATGTTCAAACCCGCTGGGCGAGGTGAAACTGGCAATAATCATTGCGTCCGGTCGATTGGTTTTCAGCCCGCGGATCACCGGCTTAGCCTGTTCAAATTCACCCAGCGACGCCGAATGAATCAGGAAAACCTCCTGATCGGGATATTTTTGGCGAAAACGCTTCACCCGGTACCAACTAGCTTTGCGACCAGTGACACCGCGCCGGATTTTATTGTTGAACAGACTCAGAACCTGAACACTGGAAAATGTCACCGGTACAATTAGGAGATTATATATAAAAAACCAGAATTTTATCATAATCCTAACACATCTACATCATACTCGATTTCAGTTCGACCGGGCTTGATTGAACCACACGAAATCCTGCAATGCTTTTTTGACTTCAGAATCCGGAAACCGCCGGAGTTGCTCAATTGCTTTCTCGGAAATTTCCTTTAATTTCGCTTCGGCGTACTGGATGCCGCCATCGGAAATAATCAGCTCGTTGATTCGTTCTACCTCCCGGGGTTGCAAGCCCTCACGGATTGCCGCCCGGATTTTACGGTTTTCGGCTTGGTCTTTTTTATTTAAAACATACAGCAGCGGTAACGTCACCAGATTAGACTTTAAATCCCGCCCGATCGGCTTGCCGATCTTGTCTTCTCTGGCGGTGTAATCAAAGAGGTCGTCTTTGATCTGAAATGCCATACCGAGATATTTCCCGAAATTCCACAGCGCTTCAGCCGCCGCGGCAGAGCCATTAACCGATAACACCCCAACCTTGCAGCTGCTGGCAAATAGCGAGGCGGTTTTCAGCCAGATCATCCGAAAATAGAGCTTCTCGTCCATCCCGTCGTTGGCGCTTTTCGCCAGCTGCAGGATTTCGCCGGAGCTCAGCGCTTCCGAGGTTTCTGATAAAAGCTGCAGGGCTTCATAATTTCGCAAGCGCAGCATGTTGCTGAGCGACCGACTGAACAGAAAATCGCCCATCAAAACCGAAATTTTATTCTGCCAGATCGCATTGACCGAGGGCGCCCCCCGCCGGGTAGTCGCCTCGTCAATTATATCGTCATGAATCAAGGTCGCCGTATGGAGCAGCTCTACCAGACTGGCGGACACAATTGTAGCCTCTGTTGGTGTTCCGCATAATCTGGCGGATAGCAGCACCAGAATCGGGCGGATGCGTTTACTCTTTTGCTTGAGTATATAGCGGGCAATCTGGCTGATCAGCTCCACATCGGACCGGAGCGACGCCGCAAATTCCCGTTCAAATCGGACAAATTCTGACCGAACCGGTCGCACCAAATCGGTAATGTTGAGCGCCGGTTTCAACCTTGTAACTCCCTCTCTTCGGACTTTCTCTCCTCCTTCCGAATGGCGATCCGCGACACCACAATACTGAATTCATAAAGAAAAAGCAACGGAATCCCCATCAATAACATCGAAACGGGGTCGGGCGGCGTAATAAAAGCTGCCAGTATCAGGATGATAATAATCGCATAGCGCCAGGATTTGCGTAAAAACGCCGGCGTAAGCAGACCCATCTTCGTCAGCAGAAATGAGGCTATCGGCATCAGAAACAGTACGCCCGAGGCAACCAGCAGCTGCAGCACAAATTTTGCATAGTAGTTGATGGATATGTTTTTTTCCACATCCGGCGATCCAATGGCTGTGAGAAATTTAATCGCAAAGGGCGCCAAAACATAATAGGCAAAAGCGACACCAACGATAAAAAAGAATGAGACGCTGATGACCAGCCAGGGTCCCCAGCGTTTCTCATCAGGATAGAGTCCCGGTGCAATAAAAGCCCAGAACTGATAAGCCAAAACCGGAATCGAGACGGCGATTCCCATCACCAGCGCTACTCCAAATTTCAGCATCAACATACCCTGAACCTTCAATACCTGCAGTTTCATATCCGGTTGCAGCAGCTTCGCCGGTTTGAGCAGCAGCTCGATAAAAAAATCCGATAGCAGGAAGCTGAGAATCGTAAACAGAATAATGCTGAACAGTATTTTTAATAAGCGCCAGCGCAACTCTTCGAGATGGTCCAGAAAGCCCATCTCTTTCATATTGCCCTTTTCAGAGTCCACCGTATCGTCCCACATCCGTGCCTGATTGATTCGATTACCAATACTAAAATAACCTCTAAATATAATTATCCTACCGTATAAATGCAGGGATTAATGAACAGGACTTCCCCCAAAATTTTAGAAGAAAGTAAGTTGTTTAGAATTTTGAGTATTTTTAATCAACTTAGTAATAGAACAGGGGCTACGCGCAAAGACAGCCCTTATTCCATCTCCGAG
>DSAS01000062.1 GCA_011046365.1 Fidelibacterota bacterium | reverse complement strand
TTGAAAATGGGGCTGGAAGACCGCCTTGACAACCCCATTGGTACGCTTTCCGGGGGACAGCGTCAGGCGCTGACACTGCTGATGGCTGCCTGGCAGCGCCCTAAAATTTTGCTGCTGGATGAGCATACGGCGGCGCTGGACCCCAAAAGTGCTGTGAAGGTGGCGGAGCTGACGAAAATGATTATTGAACAGGAACAACTTACCGCTCTCATGGTCACGCATTCCATGCAGCAGGCGGTGGATTTGCCGGACCGGATCATTATGATGCACCGGGGCAGAATTGTTGAGGACTTTCAGCAGGAGCGCAAGCGCCGGGTGCGGGTTCCCGATCTCATCGGGACCTTTGACCGGGTCCAGAAGCGGGAACTCTTCGATGAGTCGGTAGCGCATATGCTGGCGGAGCAGTACCGCTAACCGGCGATCGGTGAGTATTTGGAATTTGAGATTTGGTTTGTAAAACTGAATATTATGACATCCCGGCAGGTAGTCAGGAAATATCTTTACAGTAAGCAAATAATACCTTATTTTTGAACATGAATTTTATTACACAGGCGGTGCGGGAATTAACATCGAAGATGCTGGTGCGCCTTTTTTATCCGCTTTTCATTGTCTGTTTTACAATAACCTGCCATGCGGGTGATCTCTCTGCGAAAGTTGTGGTGCATTGGGTACCGCAGGCACAGTTTGCAGGATACTATGTTGCCCGGGATGCGGGAATTTATAAGAAGCATGGTCTCGATGTAAAAATTCTGCCGGGCGGTCCCAATGTTTCGGTTAGTGACTGTATGAAATCCGGTAAAGCCGATTTTGGTACAACATTTCTGCTGAATGCCACCAAATTGCATGCACGCGGGCTGCCCATGGTCAATATCGCCCAGATATCGCGTCGTTCGGCACTGATGTTAGTGGCTAAAAAATCCAGCGGGATCCGCGAACACCGGGACATGAACGGTAAAAAAAATCGGTATTTACAAAGACGATTTCAGTGATGTTCCACTGGCATTCATTAAAGGAAATAATCTGTCTGTTCAGATTATTCCGATTGCCACGGGAATTCATATGTTCCTGCATGGCGGCACCGACGTCACGAATGCGATGTGGTACAACGAGTATCATACCATTCTGAACTGCGGATATAATCCCGATGAGTTGTCGCTGTTTTATATGGCGGATTACGGTTTTAATGTGCCCGAGGATGGGCTCTATTGTTTACAATCCACCTACAGCGAAAACCCCGATCTGTGCCGGCGACTTGTGGAAGCGACAATGGAAGGCTGGCTCTACGCCTTTCAGCATCCGGATGAAGCGTTGGAGATTGTAATTAATGAGATGAAGAAAGAGCATATTCCGGCGAATCTGGCTCATCAGCAGTGGATGCTGGCAAGAATGCAGGATATCATTATGCCGGCGGGAGAGGCAAAGCTGAGTACATTTTTAACCAGAGATGTTTATGAAATGTCCGGGCGGATATTGATCAACAACGGTTCCATTACTGAGTTGCCCTCCTACGGAAATTTTTATATACCTGTGGGAAAATATGCTCAGGAATAGGTCTCTGCGGTTTAAACTCAGCGCCTTTGTTCTGACCGGCACGATACTGGTCGCCGCCATTCTGCTGTCCTACTATTATTCCGTCTCACGGCGATTGATTCTGGACGGCGCCATAAAGAACGCTCAGCACCTGACTCAGGAAACCGTCAACTCCATTGAGAATGTATTTCGCTCCACGGCGAAGATTCCGGAGAATCTGGCTTACGTTTTCGAAACCGGTATCACCAGTGAAGAGGCGCTCTACCGGTTCATGGAAACGGTGGTTGAACATAATACGGAAATATTCGGTTCCACCGTCGCCTTCGAACCCGGTGCGTTTTTCGCCGACCAACGCTATTTTTCGCCCTATTTTTATAAAGACGGCGAGCGGATTGTTCATTCCGATCTGAATGATCCCGGTTATAATTATCATCTCCAGGACTGGTATCAGATCCCTAAGGTGCTTCGCGAGCCTGTTTGGTCGGAGCCTTATTACGACGAGGGCGGCGGCGGTATCATCATGGCGACCTATTCGGTTCCATTTTACTGGCCCGAAAACAGCCCGAAAGCGGGCGAATTCCGGGGAATTATCACGATTGACATTTCACTGGTTTGGCTAAAAGAGGTCTTTGAAGCGCTAAAGATCTACGAAAGCGGTTACGGATTTCTCCTGTCACAGAGTGGCAAATATCTGGTCCATCCGAATCCGGACAACATCATGAACGCCAGTATTTTTGATATCGCCGAACTGCAGCAGAATGAACATCTGCGGGAGCTGGGTCGGAAAATGGTGCGCGGGCAGAGAGGGTTTACAAAAACAAACGAACCGGGCAGCGGTCGGGAAGTCTATCTCTCCTTTGCGCCCTTACCCTCCAGCGGCTATGCCATCGGTATTGTGATTCCCGTAGCGGAGCTGTTTGCCGATCTGTCCCGGCTGAACCGGAATGTGATGCTTATCGCCGTTCTCGGTGTGCTGGCACTGTTCGGCGTTATTTCTTTTATCGCCGGGCGAATCACCGATCCGATTCGGCGGCTGTCCGGCGCGACGACGCTAATCGGACAGGGCGATTTCAATGCCCCGCTGCCGGAAATTCAATCCAACGATGAAATCGGTAAACTGACGCACTCCTTTGAAAAGATGCAGATTGCCCTGGCAGAGTATATCGAGAATCTGAAGGAGACCACCGCCGCCAAAGAGAAGATTGAAGGGGAACTGCGCATTGCGCATGACATTCAGATGAGTATTATCCCGCGGACTTTTCCACCATTTCCGGATCGAAGCGATGTGGATATTTATGGTATCGTTGAGTCTGCTAAAGCGGTGGGCGGCGATTTGTACGATTTTTTCCTTTTGGATGACGATCATCTCGGTGCGGCGATTGGCGATGTCTCCGGGAAGGGCGTTCCCGCTTCGCTGTTTATGGCGGTGACCCGTACGCTGCTGCGGGCGAAGTCCATGAATATGAAGAACGCCAGCCCCGGAAAAATCATTACCAGCATGGATATGGACCTCTGTACAGAAAATGACGCCGGCATGTTCGTCACCTTTTTCTACATTATTCTGAATCTGAAAACCGGCGAACTGGAGTACTGCAACGCCGGACACAATCCGCCCTTTATTCTGCATGAAAACGGTGACATTACGGCGCTTCGTACGGTGCACGGATTTCCTCTGGGGGTCATGGAAGCCGATCCCTAACAGACGGGCAAGATTAATATCATGCCCGGAACCAGAATTATTCTCTATACCGATGGTGTCACGGAAGCCGAAAATAAAAACCGGGAACTTTTTAAAGAAGAACGGTTGCTGGCAACATTGGAAAAAATGAAAGACTGGCAAAACCCCAAAGAGATTACCCTGGGCGTCCGCAAGGCGGTGAAAGATTTTACCCTGGATGCCGAACAATCCGACGATCTCACGATGCTGGTGATCACCTATCTCGGAGGAAATTATCAGCAGACATAATCGTTAAACTACATGGAGGATGTAAATGGAGCTCAACACCAATCTGGAAAATGATGTATTGATCATCGAAATAATCGGGCATCTCGATACGGTGACGGCACCGGTATATGAAAAAAAGATGCTGGAGCTGATGGCAGACAATCAGCTTTTCGCCGCTGACTGTTCACAGCTGGATTATGTCTCCAGCAGCGGGCTGCGGGTTCTGCTGATGACGCTGAAGACCATTACCAACAAGGGCGGAAAATTTATTCTTTACGGTTTACAGGAACCGGTGCTCGAAGTGTTTAAGATTTGCCGCTTTGACAACCTGTTTTCGATTGTTGCTGATAAAGAGGCTGCCCTACAGCAAATTAATGATTAATAATATAGGGAAACGGAGGCAAAGATGAGTCGCAAGGGTGCACGACCGGTAATCGCCGGAGTAATGGCAATGCTGGTGGCGGTTTTGGTGGTATTGAAAGTGCTGAATATTTTTCCGTCGCCCGAAAAGGCGGAAGGTACCATCGGCGGTGTGGAAAAAGTTGAACGGTTCCGAGGTCAGCAGATGAATTTTAAGGATATTAAAACGGATGATCCGGAAGTGGCGCAAGTCATTCAGAGCGCCGAATTTCAGAATTTACTGAAGGATGAAAACTTCCGGTCAATTCTGGCAAATCCACAGCAGGTGGAGTACGTGCCGCTCGCCGTTGAGGTCAATCAGATTGTTTCGCAGGCAGCGCAGGATTTTTATGATTTTCTGCAAAAAGGGGACAATGCCATCAAATTTTTCGACAGCAAGGAGTACCATGAATTTTATGCATCGCTTGAACCCGAAGATACTGCCGGACTACTTGTAATCCTGAATCCCGCCGTCAGTAACGGCATCGTGCCCACGGCTCAGGATCTCCAGAAGAGTTACATGCTGAATGCTGAATTTCAGAAGCTGGCTCTGAGCTTTCCGTTTCAAGCGGTATATAACCAGGATATTCAGAGCATTTTCGGGCAGGATTTTGTGAAACTCTGTGCCGGGGATTTTCAGTCGCTGATGCCGCATTTACAGTCACACTGGGCTAACGATTTTCTGAATGTTCTCCACAGTTCAGCATTAAATACAATCATTTGTAGTCAGGAATTTCAGAAGTTGTGCGAGAGTCAGGAGTTTCAAAAGATCTGGAGCCAGGATTTTCAGAAAGTGTTCATGAGTCAGGAATTCCAGAATTATGTATTGAGCCAGGAGTTCCAGAATGCGTTGAAAAATATTGAGACGAAATTTTATTAGGCAAACCGACAGACCGGTTTGAGTATATTTTATTGGACGGTTATTGTTAAAGAGAATCTTTGTCTTTTGGTTTATCATTATTATCGGCGTACAAGCCCAGCAACTGCAGCAGCTGAAAACCGCCGATCTGAACCTGATTTATTATAGCAGTGCTCATCAGTACATTATACCGCATCTGGCGCGCTGTTATACCAATACGCTGAACTTTTATCACGATTTCTGGCAGTGGGACCCTTATGAGCCGGTCAGTATGTTTCTCGAGGATTTCGGAGACTGGGCAAATGGCGGCGCGACGGCGGTGCCACGCAATTTTATCTATATCTCCATGGCACCCTATCTCTATGTTTTTGAGGTTGCGTTTGCCAATGAGCGCATGAGCCTGCTGATGAATCATGAAATGGTGCACGTGATTGCCATGGACCAGTGCACCGGGCGGGAACGGCTCGGGCGGAGCGTTTTTGGGGGGAAAATTCAACAGATACCAAAACACCCCGTTTCCATGCTGTATGCGTATCAGACCGCACCGCGCAAATTTTCGCCACGCTGGTATCACGAAGGCATTGCAGTTTTCATGGAAACCTGGATGAGTGGCGGCGTTGGGCGGGCGCTGGGAGCTTACGACGAGATGGTGTTTCGTACCATGGTCTGTGATTCCGCCTATATTTATCATCTGGTAGGCTTGGAATCCGAAGGAACCGCCATTGATTTTCAGGTGGGGGCAAACTCCTATCTTTATGGCGCCCGGTTTTTTAATTATCTCACCAGCCGGTACGGTCCGGAAAAGCTGATTGAATGGGTTAATTATCGCCCTGGTGATAAGCGCTATTTTACCCGGCGGTTCCGGCAGGTTTACCAGTCGCCGCTGACAGAGGAATGGACCCGTTGGATCGCCTTTGAGAAGCGCTGGCAACGAGAAAATCTGCAGTGCGTATGCCGCTATCCGGTGACTGTTTTCCGACCGATTGTTGGCGATCGGGTTTTGGGCAGCGCTTCCCGATCATATTTGGATTCAGAAAAAGATATACTCTACACCGGAGTGAAATTTCCGGGACAGCTGGCGCGAATCGCGGCAATTGATCTGAGAACCGGGAAGATGCGCCGGATTTGCGATGTTAAGGGTGCCTCTACCTATTTTGTTACGCACTTGGTCTTCGACCAGGATGCCGACAAAATCTACTTTACCACGGATAATTACAAATACCGCGATCTGAATGTGGTGGATTTGAAAACCGGTAAAGCGAAACGGTTAATCATTGATGTCCGGACCGGTGATTTAGCGCTGCATCCGGTCGCCAAAGCGATATACGGTGTGCGTCATGCAAACGGCATTTCCACGATTGTAAGGATTGATCCGCCCTATGCGGATTATACGGCGCTTTATGCCTTTCCCTACGGTACCGATCTCTATGATCTGGACATTTCCCCGGATGGGCTGCATATGGTTGGTGCCATGACCTTTGTGGATGGTAATCAGAAACTGGTGCGGTTCAAAATTGCCGATCTGGAAGAGCACCGGGGCGACTACGAAGAACTCTTCGATTTTCAGATGAATTCGCCGGCAAGTTTCGTCTATTCACCGGACGGGTGTTACATTTACGGCACCTCTTACTATTCCGGCGTTTCCAACGTCTACCGCTACGATTTCAGCCTCAACGATATGTCTGTTGTCAGCAATGCCGAGACCGGCTTCTTTCGTCCTCTGCCGTTGAACGGTGATTCGTTGATTGTATTTAAATATACATCAAAAGGATTTATTCCCGGCTGGATTGAGGACAAAACGATTGATAATGTGGCGGCGATACGGTTTTTAGGTCAATCGGTTTATGAAAAGTATCCCGAAGTTGCCAGCTGGCATCCCGGCAATCCCGGTGATATTCCGCTGGACAGCCTGATTCAGTATCGAGGACCTTACCATAGCCTGAAGAATCAGCGTCTTACGGCGGTATATCCGGTTGTTGAGGGCTATAAACATACCGCGGCGCCAGGGATTTATTTTGAAATAAAAAATGATATCGGCTTCGATGCTATGAATGCGACGCTGTCCTATTCACCCGGCGGTGATTCGTTACAAAGTGACGAACGTTTGCATCTGGAAATCAATCTCCGGCACTGGCGCTGGGAGTTGAATGCCAAATACAATGACGCCGATTTTTACGATCTCTTCGGTCCCACAAAAACCAGCCGCAAAGGCTATTATCTGGGCTTGAAATACAGCCGCAATCTTATTTACGATACACCGCGAACGATGGACCTGAAATGGCGGTTCGGCGGCTGGGGTGGACTGGAAACCCTGCCGGATTACCAGAACATTTCCGCCAGCTGTGATCATTATTACTTTAACAATCTGATTTTGTCGTATGAATATATCGAAAAATCGTTGGGCGCCGTGGATGGCGAAAAGGGCTATGCAGTAAATCTCTATTCGCTGACCAACCTGGTGAACAGAGTGCTTTTCCCCCGGCTCGTCGCCTGCTTTGATTACGGTTTGCCACTGCCGGTTAACCATACCTCGGTCTGGCTGCGCTCCGCGGCGGGTATTTCACGATCGCAACACACCGAACCCTTTGCGAATTACTATTTCGGCGGGTTCGGCAATAACTGGGTTGACCACCGGACCGAAAAGCGGTACCGTGAATTTTACAGCTTTCCCGGTGTGGACCTGAATAGTATCGGCGGCACGAATTTTTTTAAAATCATGGGTGAACTGAATCTGCCGCCGGTTCGGTTTCGGCGGATCGGGATTCCGGCGCTTTATCCCCGCTGGCTGCGCAGCTCGCTGTTTTCCGCGGCAATTGTCACAAATCTTGATGAACAAACCTTACGCCGGAACGTGCAGAACATCGGTTTTCAGATGGATATGGAAATCATACTGTTTTCGCTATTCAAGACGACGATTTCAGCGGGTTATGCCTACGCCATCGAAGACGGTCAAAAAGCCGGCAACGAGCTGATGCTGTCACTGAAAATCCTATGATCTTCGTTCTGAAAATAGCGATCAGCCTGATCCCGGTCTTGCTGTTTTTACTAATCCTGATCCTGATGGACAGCTATAAATTGGTGAAGCCGCAACTCCTGATTTTAACGATTATCTACGGGGTTCTGGCGGCTTTTATTGCATTTCTGTTTCAACGGAGACTAGCGGTTTCGACACAGTCACTGATGCTGTTCTGGGGACCGCTTAGCGAGGAGTTGCTGAAAGCGCTGTTGCCGTTGATCCTGCTAAAATTGAAGCGTGTAGCGTTTATCGTGGACAGTGCGATTGTCGGCTTTGCCAGTGGTGCCGGATTTGCACTGCTGGAAAATCTGCTCTACCAGCTGACGGTTCAGGATGCCAATCCGCTCCTGTGGATCGTGCGCGGGCTGGGTACGGCGGTGATGCATGGCGGCACCGTGGCGATCCTGATGATACTTTCCGCTTATCTCAGCGAGCGCTTCAGGACGCAGAAAATGGTCCTGTTTCTGCCGGGATTATTCAGTGCACTGCTGATTCACATTGCCTTCAACATGGTATTGGCAAAGAAAATTTTTCCTGCAGAGTATGTAACGGCGGCGCAGCTCATCATCCTGCCGCTACTGATCAGTGTTGCCTTTACGCGGAGTGAAAAATCGTTGCGGGACTGGATGGAGCAGGGGCTGGAATCCAGCGTGCGTCTGTTGAATGCTATCCGGAAAGGTCATTTCAGCGAGACAAGGGCGGGTCAGTATGTCTATTCGCTGCGGGAACATCTACCGGTGGAGGTCGTGGCGGATATATTTTGCTATCTGCAAATTTATCTCGATCTGACGGCGCAGGCGAAAGCCCACTTGATGCTTAAGGAACAGGGTTTTCCAGTGACCACTGATCCGGAGGTGACTGACCGTTTCCGGGAATTGAAGAATCTGGCAAAAAATATCGGGAAAACCGGTCAGCGGGCAATGGCTCCGCTTCTGCAAGCCAGCCCCCGCGATCTCTGGCAGTTGTACTATCTTGAGAAGAAAAATATTAACCGCAAAGAGCGCTAAGCAGGCGCAAAGTACACAAAGTATATAAAAAAAGTTAGAGGCTGATATGGGTTCGAAATCTATGACCATTAAACAGAAAGAAAAAGCCATTCTGCAGGGATTGATTTTCGGAGCGCTGGCGATGGTTCCGATTATTATTTCGTCAATTTATTCCAATTCACTGATGGTGCTTGCCGATATTTTTCAGAGCGGCAGCGAGTTACTGGCGGTGATTTTTTCCTATTTCGCCATTCGCAAAGTGTCCAAAGGGGCGGATATGGTTTACAATTACGGCTATGGCAAACTGGAGGGATTTTCCAGCCTGCTGATGGCTTTAGTAATTGGGATTTCGCTGATCATAGTATTGTTTAATGCATATCGGGGGCTGATGAATCCGGAGCCTTTGTTCGGGATTGGTGTTCTGATTGCTATCGGCGTCAACAGCATCACCGCTTCCGTCAGCTTCTGGCAGTGGCTCAATTATCGCAAAATTGACAAAGAGTCCCCGTCACCGATTATTACCGGTCAGCTGAATCTTTATCGCAGCAAATATATTTCCGATGTCGGCGTGGCGCTGACTCTGGCGCTGGGCTTGCTGCTGCGAAAATATGCCTTTGCGTATTATATAGATCCGCTGGGTGCGCTGATTCTGAGCGGATTCCTGATTCGCTCGATCTACACCCTCTTTTCGCAATCCATGGACAATCTGATGGACCGGACGCTGGAGGAATCGCTGCAGCTGGGTATTCTGAGGGTACTCGGTCAGCACTTTAAAGATTATCGCAATATTCACGATATCCGTTCCCGCCGTTCAGGGCAGAATATTTTCGTTGATCTCTATCTGGAGTTTGATCCCGATAAGGCGATGGGCGAGGTACAGAAGGCGATTACCCAGATCAATGCCGATATTCTGGGATTTATTAAAAATTGTCAGGTGAATATTGTACCCTGTACCGGCAAACCGCGGATCAGCTGACGGTTACGGATATGGTGTTGTTTGGCGATTCGAAGCACGAACCTGTCAAACCTTTACAAGGTCTATTAAATGTAACATCCTCTAATTTAGCACCATCCGCCAAATGCACTGTACACGATGTTGGGGGCTGGGCTTATTGTTCAAGTCGGTTTATTTCAGTCCGAATTTCTTCTATAACTTCAGGATTCATTATTACCTTTTTTCCGTTTGCTTTAGACGAGAAAATGTAAAATACTTTGCCACCGAATTCTTTTTCAAATTTCACGTGTGTTTTCTGTTGCAATCCTTTTTCTTTAAATATTTGGGATAGCTGAATTCCTTGATTTACTGGTTTAATTTGTAACCCAATATACTTTTCTTTGATTTTAATGAAAAAGTCAACATTGTAAAGTCTGTCCCACTGGTCTGGAGCTGGTTCAATTTTGTAACCAAGTTCTTGTTCAAGCTGACTATATATCGTTTTGATTTCTGTCCAATAGCCATCAAAGGTTCTATCGATAACAAGTTGGAGCATATAGTCAATGCAGTCTTGTTCAGTGATTTTTTCTACTTCTGCTGAAATTACTTCTGTTATTTTGATATAGAGTTTTTTACCAAGGTCAATTATGTGGTCTTTTGAACGAACATTTGAGAAATAGTATTCTCTCCACTCTTCTAATGTTTTCGGTTCGCATTTTCTTATGCTTTCAGATGTTGGTCCAACATTCCTTTTAAAGTTTAGCTGGAAACGATTCATCGCACTATTTAAAATCCATTCTTTTGCCATTTCATCTGCCTGTTAAGTAAGAACAAAGTTTAGGTAATCCATTTTTTCGCCACTCCTTTTCTATATGTTCAAGATAAAGGCTTGTTAGTCCTGTTATGAAATAAACTTTAAAAAGAAAATTCTTATGCTTTTCGTCATTTAAGTTTATTCCATTCCTAAAATGAAAAACGTTTTGTTCGCTATTGTTTATAAATATTTTCTCACATTGAGTAAGGTGCAATTTTAAAAGTTCTTCTTTGCTCCTTATCGGAATATTATTTATGAATGGAACTTTACCTTTTGGAGAACAAGCCTTTTTTCTATGGCTACTTGAAGCTTTTGTGTATATGTCAAGACTAATTCCTGACCAACCAGCATCTTCAAAACCGTATAGATGATGAAAGATTCTTCCTTTGACATCATCTTTTGCAATGCCATTATAAATGATTTCACCATTTTGAAATGGTTTTGGAGTTTGGTTCTTATGCAATGAATGGATTACTGGTTCATTTGTCCAAATCCAATAACATCCACCACCATTAGGAATTTTACTAAAGTCGTTATGCGAATTCACTTCTACAAAATCCACATTATCTAAAGTTTCATTCGGTACATCTACACCTTCAATGGCTTTTAAAAACTTCTTCTCTTGATCTAACCAGTAATTATTTGCCATTGTTTGAATTAATACTCAAAAATTTATTTTTATACTTAAAATCAAAGGAAGAATCAGGTTCTGCAAAACCTTCTTTTATTAAATGTGCATTCAAAAATGTTTTATTCTTTAAGTATAGATAACACATCAAATTGTTCTGCTCATCATATTTTTGGTCATCAAACTTCATAAATACCTTTTGTCCTTTTGTCTTTTCTTGCAGAAACTGCTTGGCGGAATCGTTTGCAATTTTCTTTTCTTTAACTCCAATAAGTCTGACAACAAGGTCATTATTGAGTTTTACCAACTCAGTGCTAATTATTTCTTTTACTGTATAATAATCTTCTCGTTGCCCACTATTCTTGTCAATTTTTGAACCAAATTGCAGTTTTTTAGGGTCAACTTTTTTATCAAGATTTTGGTAATCAACAAACCGGTAGGGTAAGTTATCAAACTCCTGCTCTTGGTCTATGTTGATTTCATCTGTTAGAAATTCATAAGTTGTGCCTGCAATATCAGCTTGTTTGATGTTTAATTTATTTTTTGCTATTTCAATAAATTCAGGATTTATTTCATAACCAATAGAGTTTCTTTCTAAATTTCTTGCAGCTAAAGATGTTGTCCCACTACCCATAAATGGGTCTAATACTGTTTCACCTTTGAAAGCAAACATTTTAATCAGTCTTTTTGGCAATTCTTCGGGGAACATAGCGATATGTCCGTCTTGTCTTGCTCCACCAAAATTCCAATGACCTGCAAAATATTCTTTCCATTCTTCTGTGGTCATTCTGGATTGCTCTTTTATCTCTTTACTTACCTTGGTTTTGGAAGTACCTAATTTTTTAAATATTAAAATAAACTCGTAATCAATTGAAATAATTCCATTTCGTGGTGTTGGAAAACTTCCCATTAGAGATGCTCCGCCTGTTGTATTGGTAGTGGTTTGTTTTTGCCAAATAATAGCCCCCATATAATCGAATCCAATACTCTCACAGAATTTAATTATTTCAGTTCGGATAGGTATTACTTTATATCGACCATAGTAAACAGCCCTTGCAAATTGGTCACCTATATTGACACAAAGTCTGCAACCGTTGTCAAGAACTCGATAGCATTCCCTCCAAACAAGATTAAGATTATTTATGTAAGTTTCATAATCTTCGTGATAACCGATTTGATTTTCTGTTCCATAGTCTTTTAATTGCCAATAAGGTGGCGAAGTAATAACTAAATTGACCGACTTATCAGGAACAAGATTCATCTGTCGGCTGTCTCCATTTATTATTTTATGTGTTGTCTTCACTTTTAATTTCTTTTATTTTTTTCCAAAGGAAGTCATGATATAATGTTTTCCGTTCGATTTCTCGGGTTTCTTTGCCTTGCCCCCAACGGTTGTATATATTCACTGTTGTTATCCCTCCAATATGGTGGTATAACAACAATTGTTGATATATTTCCAATATGCTCTTAACAATTGAAGAATGTTTTCAGATAGTAAAGATGCTCTGTCCTTTTTCCCTTTGGTGCTTTTAAGATATATTAATTTGCGGTGACTATCAATGTCGCTTACTTTTAACCGTACGGCTTCGCCAACCTGCAAACCAACCGGTCGGAGTGATCCGTCATCTGATGTCCGGGCAAGTAAAATATTTTCCTCTGCGCTATGGCTTTTTATGTTGTCAGTTGCCTGATTCATTTGTACAAATAATACACAAGGCAATGGCGAATGTCAATTAAAATATTTTCCTGCGATCATAATCTGTTGATCTCGCTTGCCGCCATCTTTAACAAATTATCCGGGCTGAATGACAGCCAATATCTCAATCGCTGCCGCTTTACTGTTCCTGCCGACCTCTTTTGACGGACCGACGCAGGAGGGGCAGCCGTCTTTACAGGCGCAGGATTTAATCAGCTGATAGGTGTTTTCGATCAGTTCCTCGTGGGAATCAAACAGCAGCTGCGTGAAGCCAATTCCGCCGGGGTAGTTGTCATAAATAAAAATCGTCGGCTGGAATTTTGTCAATTCATCGGGATTGAGTTTGATGGATGGTGACTCTTTGGTGGCGGGTGTATAGATACCACGCTCGGTAATCGTGTTCATGGCGAACCACTCGGAACTTTTATCGCCGACCGCCCGGTGAATGTCGTGGGGTTCGCTCATGATCTTCAGCGCTGCAACTGAATGCAATGCCTTACTGATGCCCATGATGCCGTCAATGATGTCTGCGCGGGAGTAATTGAGCTGGTTGATGATTCGTTCCGGGATCGTGAACCAATAGGCGGTAGTCGCCATTTCCAGATCGGGTAAATTGATTTTGCCGTAGCCGACGTTTTCCATGGTGTAGAATTTGATTTTCTTGAAGCCGATGACGCGGGTGACGACCTGAACCTCACCGCTGAAAATATCCAGCTTCGGGGTGCTGCGCTGTTCGTCGTCGGACAGGACTTTGACATTCGTGTAGTCAATGGAATCAGTGTAATAATCGGCGTCTGATTTGCGGACGAAGGCTTTGCGACCGTCCCAATCCAGTTCATCTACGATATACTCTTCGCCGGACGCCAGATAGATTGCATCGGGATAAATCGTCATCGCTGCCGCACTATAATCCACTTCGGCGATAATTCGGTTTTGATTATCGGTGTCCACCACGACGAAGTTCCCTTCCGGGATGCGCCGCAGATTGACGTCCGCCGCGGGATAGACATCGGCAGACCAGTACCAGCGGTCGCCACTGCGGTGCAGAATGCCGCCCTCAACCAGAAAATTCAGAATTTCTTTCAAATCTTCCCATTTGACATTACCGAAGGATTCGTCCACTTCGAAAGGCAATTCGAAAGAGGCGCATTTGATGTGCTCGACGAGAATAACCAGATTGTCCGGATTGATGCGGGCATGTTCCGGATTTTTCGAGAAGAAATATTCCGGGTATTGCATCAGAAACTGGTCAATCGGATCGGAACGGGCAATCAGTACACCGCACGCTTCCTTACCGCGGCGCCCGGCGCGGCCGATCTGCTGCCAGGTGCTGGCGATACTGCCCGGATAACCAGCCAGAATCGTTGCGTCCAGACTGCCGATATCAATCCCCAGTTCCAGGGCATTGGTGGAGACGACGCCTTGGATAGTACCGTTCCGGATGCCTTTTTCGATTTCCCGGCGACGATTCGGCAGATAGCCGCCGCGATATCCGGCGATCTTTTCCGGGCGGCTTAGTGACTCCCGGTCGCTCTCGAAATCGTCTTTCAGGTATTTTGTCAACACCTCTACGTTGAGTCGGGAGAGCGCAAAGACGATCGTCTGGATATTGGCTCTGATAAAACGATTGGCGAGAAAGCGCGTTTGTTTGATATAACTGGCGCGGATGCCGAGTTCTTTATTGACAATGGGCGGATTGTAAAAATAGAGGGTTTTCGGACTGACCGGCGCTCCGGATTCGGCGATCAATTCGACCGGCTTTTCGATCAGTTTCTCGGCATGTTCCCGGGGATTGGCAATCGTGGCGGAGCAGAGAATGCATAGCGGCTCGGAACGGTAAAATTCACACAAGCGTTTCAATCGGCGAATGACATTGGTAAAGTGCGAGCCGAACACGCCGCGGTAGATGTGCATTTCATCAATGACGACGAATTTCAGGTTCTGGAAAAACTGCATCCATTTGGTATGGTGGGGCATGATGCCCTGATGCAGCATATCGGGATTGGTGACGATGATGTTGCCCTGTTTGCGGATCGCCTGACGGGCGTTAGCTGGTGTATCGCCGTCGAAAGTAAAGACTTTGATATCCTTTTCCAGCAGCGTGATAAAATCGTGCACTTCATTCATCTGGTCTTGGCTGAGGGCTTTGGTGGGAAAAAGGTACAGCGCTTTGGAACCGGGATTCTGGATCATCTCCTGCAGTACCGGCAGGTTATAACAGAGGGTTTTGCCCGAGGCGGTGGGTGTCACGACGGTAAAGTTCCGGCGCTCTGCGGCATGTCGCCAGGCTTCCGCCTGATGGGAATAGAGTTGGGTGATACCACGTTGCTTAAGGACTGCTTTGATCTCCGGCAGCAGATCAGCGGGAAACGGCGCAAAGCTACCGGCATTGCCCTCGATCTTGTGAATATGGATGATGCTCTTTTGTAATTTTTTATCCGATAATAACTGTTCGATTCGACCGGACATAGGCGCTCCTGTCAGGGTTGATTGTGGCGGGCTAATTTTTGTTCTATGCGGCGGAGGCGATGTTCCAACTCTCCCCGTTCCGCATTATAATGAACGGGCAATTTGCACAGAGCCGCTTCAACAATCGCTTTGGCATTGATTAAATCGCCAACTCTGTGTTCGTAGTATTTTGCCAGTTCACGAAAGGGTTCCAGAGAAAAGGGGTAGCGGTCATCCAGAAGGTTTTTCCAGAGCGTCACGGCTTTTTCCCAACTTCCGGATTTTTTAAAAAGCGCTGCCAGTTCCAGAGCGGTTTTTTGGCGGCGGCTGAGTGAAATCTCGGAATTCAGAACATGTTCATAATGGGCGACGCTGCGGGCGATGTCTTTTTTCCGGTTGAACAGGCGCGCTTTGGCGTAATCGGTGAGGGGATTTTGCTCCGGCAGAATAGACTGATAAGCCCGAATGACCAAAATCAGATTTGCCAGCATGGTGATAATGTCGAACCGGTTGTGATAAAATATCCGCTCGATTTTGTCAATCCGGCGGCTGCGCAGATAATCAAAATAGGCGTCGGGGATCAGCTCGCCGGGAATGTCATCTTCTCGGAACAGTCCCAGCAGATCGTTTTCCACGGTGGTGAGTTTGCAGTTATCCAGAGAATATTTCCAGAAGGTGCGGGTGGGGTGGAGCAGGTCAATATGGTTGGTTTCGGGAGAAATCGGCGGCATCCGATTAAGAATAAAGCGGGCATTCAGCAACGGAATGTCGAACGCTTTGCCGTTGTATGAAACCAGGCAGTTGAAATTCGGGATCAGCTTCTGCAGCAGTCCCAGCATGCCCTCTTCGTGACTGAGTTGGGTGATGAAGTACTGGTGAACAGTGAAATAGTGCGCTTCGAGAAAGCCGACCCCAATCAGGAAGGCGATGGTTCCGGTACCGCCGCTCAGTCCGGTGGTTTCGGTGTCGAGGAAGAGTAACTCTGTTGGACTAATGGTATCAGATATTTGAAAAATTTCTTTTAGTAAGTGCCAGTCCGGCGAATGGATTTGCCGCAGGTCCAGATTGCCATAGGGCTCGGCTAAAGCGTAGCGGTATTCCGCCCTGAAAATGTCGCCGAAGGGGGTATTGATCCAGGAACCCTGAACCACTTCCGAGATAGCGGGATACTTTTTTTCCGCGGTGGTTTTGGCGAAATGTTTGACGCCGTCGGATTTGTGAAAGAGGCGGTCCAGGTCCTGCCGGATTTTCGGTGTCGGATCTGTTTTAAGGTTTTCCGGTTCGGCTTTGGTGTAGATGGCATTCAGACGGTCGCGGAGAGATTTCATTGACTAAAAATAGATGCATCAGGCACAAAAAACAAGAGGTAAGAATGGATTGAATCCTATCGAATGCCTGATACCGGCTTCTCTTTCAGTCTCAGTTTTATAAACTGATCTTTGGAAGGTTGGATAGAAGTGTCAGGGACGATGACCTTCACGTCGGTGAGCCACCCGTAGGATTTGAATTATGGCTTCATCTTTCAGAAATGAATAGATTACGCGAGATTCCCCGACACGCAATTTCCGAAAACTCTGAAAGGCACCTTTTAGAGGCAGTCCGGATAAAGGATTATCGGCAAGTGCATTAAAGGATTTTAAAATACACACAGCGCCTTCCCGGGGAAGTTTACGCAACTCTTTTAACGTCCCGGAATCCCACTGAATCTTACAGCAGACCATATTCTTTTAGCACATCTTCGTGCGCAACCATGACGCTGTCCTGATCGTCCTGGCGCGCTTTGGCAATCACACCATCGTAATTGTCGAGATAAAACGCCAGAGCTTTCTTAATCAGCGAACTGCGGTTCTCATGGGTTTCCTGCGCCAGCGCGTCAATTTCGCGGATAAGTTCTTCATTAACTTTAAAGGTCACCGGTTTCATATACACTCCATAAAGGCTACTTGTAATATACGGTAATACCGGTATTACCACAAGGGAAAATAGGGTAGTTCCCCGCTAAATAACCGTGCAATTTTAACGCAGACTAATGAACACAAGGGAACCAACCACCGACACCGTCAACGCTCTCATATTCGCTCTCAAGGACCTGATCGTCTGGTGCGATGAAGTCCTCAAAAAGTATGGTGTAACAATAGATCACTGAATGCTGGTGGGATTACTTAATCCATTTTTATTTCTTGTTTATAGTGTCAAAAGTGCTTACTATTTTTTCCGGAATTAAACATTGAGAGTATTGGTTTATGAACCGAAGAATCCTATTCCTGATTTTACTGGTTTCCAGTCTATTAGGGGCTGCTCCTACACCGGATTCCTTTCGTTTCGCCTGGCTGACCGATACCCATGTGGGCGGACGAACTGGGGCGGAAGATTTGCGCATGGCGGTGGCGGATGTCAATGAATTGACGGACATTGATTTTGTGATCGTCTCCGGTGATATTACCGAGTACGATATCGGCGGCTGTCTCGATACGGCTTATGCGATTCTGAGCCACTTGCGTTTACCGTACTACGTCATTCCCGGGAATCACGACACAAAATGGTCGGCGTCGGGTACCCGAAGATATGCCGTACTTTTTGGTGCCGACAGGTTCAATTTTGAATATCAGGGTATTCGCTTCATCGGGTTCGATCAGGGACCGCTGCTGCGCATGGGCGACGGCTATGTCACGCCCGATAAATTGCGCTGGCTGCAACAGACTCTGGAAGATTTAGCGGATCCCGCTCAACCGATCTTTGTTGTGAATCACTACCCGCTGGATGAGTCGGTCAGTAATTGGTTTGAGGTGGTGGAGATGATTAAACCTTACAACATTCAGGCGATCCTGCACGGACATGGACATCGTAACCGCCTGACGAATTATGAAGGAATTCCCGGTGTGATGAGTCGTTCCCTGTTGCGGGGGCGGGACGAATCCGGCGGCTATACCATTGTGACCGTGCGACCGGATTCGGTCCTGTTTCAGGAACGCCGTCTGAATGGTACAATTCGTGCTCTCTGGGCGGCGCTGCCGCTAAAAACCCACGCCTGGCTGGCGGACTCCGCTCAGTATCAGCGACCCGATTTCAGTGTGAATCAGGAATATGCCAATGTCAAACCGGTCTGGCGCCGCAAAACAGGCTGGGCGATAGCCGGGTCGCCGGCGGTCGGCAGCAATATCGTCGCTGTGGCGGACGCTTCCGGAACAGTACGGGCATACAATTTAACCAACGGTGAACCGGTCTGGCATTTTCAAACAAGACAGGCGGTTTATTCCGCCCTGGCAATTTTCAAAGGGCGAGTCGTGATCACATCCACCGATTCCTCTGTTTACTGCCTGGATGAAAAAAACGGCACGTTGCGCTGGCAATATAAAACTGCTGCGCCGCTGGTATCAATTCCGGCGCCTGAAAAGAAACGGGTTTACGTCGGTGCCAGTGACGGTAAATTTCGCTGTCTGAATCTGAATACCGGAAAATTGATCTGGGAGTACGACGGCGTTCCGGGGTACGTGGAAGCGAAACCGTGCATTTATCAAAATCTGGTTATTTTCGGCGCTTGGGATGAGCACCTCTATGCTTTGGAAAAAAAGAGCGGACAACTGCAATGGAAATGGGCGGACGGTCTGCGCGGGACACTCTACTCTCCGGCGGCGGTCTGCCCGGTGGCGACGCTGGATAAGGTGTTTATTGCGGCGCCCGACCGCTATCTGTCCTGCATCAGTGCTGCCGATGGCTCAACTCTCTGGCGCTCAAAGGAATTCAAAGTCCGGGAAACCGTCGGTATCTCCGAAGATCATCAGGTTGTTTTTGCGCGGACCATGTGGGACACCGTTGTTGCGATAGATCCCTCTGCTGAAAAGCTAAAACCGATCTGGGTCACAAATGTCGGCTACGGTTATGACATTGATCCATCTATGCCGGTGGAGCAAGACGGAATACTCTATTTCGGGACAAAGGATGGATTTGTGTATGCCCTGGACGCAGTGACCGGCGAAATAATAGGGATTCATCGCCTGAGTGTAGCCCTGATCAATACCGTTGTGCCACTCGATGAAAAGCGGGTTGTCGCGACGGTGATGGACGGTACGGTTGCGCTATTGGAATTTGATTAGATCCTGGATGCCGGATTTTTATTACTCGAGAGTTTTCATTTTGAAATGATCGCCGGTATCGTCAACAATGCGACGGTACCAGGCTTCCGGATAGCCGGGATGTTTGACATTGCCCAGTTCGTCCTTCAGATTGCCGTCTAGATATTTCACGATTAAATCCTCACCCAATTTTTTCCAGCGTTTCACCGTGGTATTGCCGGTTTTTACAGAATAGTCGGTCAGGTAGTCCACTGCCAGTTGCGGTGACTGCTCGTATAGTTTTAACGCAGCGGCGTCAATTGCGGCTTGGTCAGCGGCAAACTGCCCTTCGAGTTGCCGTTGCAGTTTCTGAACATCAACAATCATTTCGCTGTAGCGTTGATAGATATAATTGGAAACGAAATTGAAAACCCAGAACGCCGATTCCCAGCTGAAATGGTGAAAATCACCGGTTCCCACCGCATAGCTGCGGGGTACTTCGGTAATTCCGCAATACATGGGCACATAGACGGTGCTGTAGGTATCATCCACGCTGAACCAGAGAATTCCGCCGATTGGATCGGGCAGCCAGGAACGTGCCTGAGCCACAAAAGAAAATCCGGTCTGCTGGGTGGAGGTCGCCCGTTCATTGCAATACTTGACGCCATCAATTTCCCAGGTCAGGGGTCGCCAGCGATAGGGCAATTCATAGGGACCCGCGCCGATATCTTTACGCATGTCGAATTCGGAATCCTCGAAGTGATCGCGCATCAGTTCCATGACATCCCGGTGGGACAGCTTTTTGTCGGGCTTGATCCAGAGCGGCAGCGGCTCTGCACCGGGGACGGCTTTGACATAATCTATAGAAAAATTCTGCGACGGCGCCGCCCGGCGGAACATGCTCCAGACGCGGGCTTCGCAAAAGCGCAGCGCACCGTAATCCAGAGGCGCATAGGTATCGGCAAAGCTGAAATCCTTGTCTTTACCGTCGAACCAGCCCTTTTCCCGGGCGAGACTGATGACCTCTTTTTCATAGAGGCAATTTTCGGGGTCCTTCAGCGGGAACTGGCGGATGCGGGCTTGATTGGCGTGGGCGCTGATATAGCCGTCGGGGATTTTCCGGGCGACCCAGACGGCGCCGGTTCTGCCTGGTCCCTTGCCGACTATCTCCATAATCCACACTTCATTGGGGTCGGCGATGGAGAAGGATTCACCGGAGCTGTAGTAGCCGTATTCCGCAACCAGATCGGTGATGACCTGAATAGCTTCCCGGGCGGTTTTGGCGCGCTGCAGGGTGATGTACATCAGGCTACCGTAATCCATGATCGCCGTGGTGTCAATCAGCTCGGTGCGACCGGTGAATGTCGTCTCCCCGATAGAAACCTGGTGCTCGTTCATGTTGCCCACCACCTGATAGGTATGCGCGACCTGGGGAATTTGTCCGAGATATTTGCCGGTGTCCCATTCATAAATGGCGAGCATTTCGCCGGGCAAGTGGTCAGTAGCCGGGGTATAGTAGAGCTCGCCGTAAAGCACATGGGAGTCGGCGGCGTAGGTGATCATGGTCGAGCCGTCGGTGCTCGCACCTTTGGTAATCAGAAAATTAGTACAGGCTAAAGCCGCCGTGCTTATCACAAGCAGGACTGATGTAATTATCAGAATGCGCTTCATAAAATTCCTCATTATGTATTGAATAAAAAAAGAAAGAAAAATCATTGCATGAAAAGTTAGCAGGATTAGGAAAAAATCAAAATTTTCATCAAACCCTGGTGTTACTTGTTTCCAGGATGGAAAAAAGATATATCAGATGTGCAAAATGGCTAATCAGGATGGAAAAATGATATATCAGGTGTGCAAAATGCCCCCTTGCTGCAGGCGTTCCCGTCCGCAGCGCATTTGGGTTCCGGACGAGGACACCCGGAATGAGAAAAAATCTTCATTATCTCAGTGGTAAGTGCTCTTGGTCATTCACCGAGAACCTGAATATAAACCTGCCGCTGCCGCGGGCGGTTGTCGTGATCAATGACCACGATCTGCTGCCAGGTGCCCAGAACCAGTTTGCCGTCACTGAACGGGACTGTGATTCCCGGTCCCATAAAACTTGCCCGGAGATGTGAAAAGCCGTTATCGTCGCCCCAGGTTTGGGAGTGTCGGGAATGCATGCTGCGGGAAGCGAATTTTTCCAGCTGTTCCTGCATGTCCTGCACCAGTGCCGGCTCAAACTCGATCGTGGTAACGCTGGCGGTTGAGCCGATAGCGCTGACGGTGACGATGCCTGCCTGACATTGTGAGTCCGTAACAACCTGCTGAACACCCTGTGTAATGTCTTGAATGTCTGAAAATCCATGCGTCTGCAGGATTATCTTTTTTCCATAAACCATAGGTCACTCCCGATTGTGATTCTGATTAAAAAGAACATGAAATACTTTGATTTTCACTTCGCTTAAGTGTAATATACCGCATGCTAAATGGCAATGGATTCGTGGGATTAATTGTAGAAAAAACGGATTTTATATCATGATGTCGGCAATGGAATTACTGAATAATGTCAAAGAACTCTTTGGTCATCATGTCATTTTCGGTACCGGAATTTTGCTCCTGACCGGCTATTTTTGCGGGCGATTGGCGGAAATGGTCAGACTGCCCTCGGTGACTGGCTACATCCTCGCAGGATTGGTTTTGGGTGAGAGTGTCATCGGGATCATTCCGGCGACGGCACCATATAAACTTACCAGTATTACCGAAATCGCCCTGGGGATGATTGCAATTACAATTGGTGCGGAATTCGAATTTTCCCGTCTGAAAAAAACAGGCAAAGCGATAGTCATTATCACTATTTTCCAATCACTTTTCGCTTTCGTTTTTGTCGTTATCAGTTTGCTTCTCATGAAAATGGCGCTGAGCTATGCATTGATTCTGGGCACGATCGCTACGGCTACCGCACCAGCCGCCACGGTGGTTATTGTCAAAGAGCTGCGCGCCCGGGGGGAATTTGTGGATTATCTCTATGGTGTCGTGGCGCTTGACGACGCCGTCTGCATCCTCTTTTTTAGTATCGTTTTTGCGCTGGTGGCGCCCGCTTTGGCTGGTACCGTCAGCGGTCAGGAATTGGGAATTTTAAGTGGTTTAACGCACGCTGGTCTGGAAATTCTACTCTCCTGTATTTTAGGTGCCATTGGCGGATTTTTACTGCATGAATTCACCCGGAAGAAATATCGTCTGAACGAAATATTAATCATTTCCATCGCCGTCATTTTCCTGACGATTTCCATTACCATTGTACTAAAACTGTCGCTTCTGATTGCGAATATGATGATGGGGGCGGTTTTGGTAAACCTTTCGCATCGCAATAAACGGATTTTCCGGGTGATCGAGCCGGTGACTCCGCCGCTGTTTGCGTTGTTTTTTGTCCTGGCGGGTACGGAATTACATCTGTACGTTTTTACGAAGCTGGCGGTAATCCTGTTTGGTCTGGTGTACATTGTCGCCCGGTTTGCGGGTAAATATTTCGGGACCTGGTTTTCCGCCTTGATTATGAAGACTTCTGTGAATATTCGCAAGTATCTCGGTTTCTGCCTGTTTCCTCAGGCTGGTGTCGCCATCGGACTGGTCCTGTTTATGCAGACCTCGCCGGTAATGGCTGGTGCTCCGGAGTTTGTCCGGAACATGATGGTTCTGATCGTGAATATCGTGCTGTTTAGTATTTTTATAAATGAATTAATCGGTCCGCTAATCACAAAGTATGGTATTGTGAAAGGTTCCGAGATTGGATAAAAGAGGTAATTGCAAATGGATATTTTTAAAATACTCAATGAAAAGACCTGTGTCCCGAATTTTTCGGCAAAGGATAAAACGAGCTGTTTAAGAAAGCTGGCTGAGATCATTGCCGTGGATGTTTACGAAGTTGATACCGAGGAGATTTACGAAGCGCTGCTGCACCGTGAAGAGATGGGCTCGACCGGTTTTGAAGAGGGAGTGGCGATTCCCCACGCCAAAATTCCCGGTTTACGGGATTTCCATATCGCTATCGCCTACTCAAAGAAGGGGGTACCCTTTGACAGTGTTGATGGGAAAAAGTCACAATTTTTCTTCGTCATAATCGGACCTGACGAGTTTCCGGAGCAGCACCTGCAGATTCTGGCGCAGATTTCGCGGATTTCGCGAAATCCCAATGCCCGCCGTGATATGAGTAATGCGCGCTCCGATCTGGCGCTGAAAGAGGCTTTTCTGCGTTATGTGACCGGTTCGTCTGTTTCTAAAAAGGATGAGAAAACCAAGCTGCTGATTCTGATTCTCTATGAAAAACGCTTTTTGGATGATATTCTGGAACTGTTTCTGGAGCTGGGCATTCGCGGTGTGAATATCATCGAATCCAGCGGGATCAAAGACCAGTTGTCCAACATTCCGCTGTTCAGCGATTTTCTGAACTTTCTGGGTGAACGTTCGGATGTCAGCAAGACCATTATGACAGTCGTACCGGAGAAGAATGTGACCGGCATCGTGCAGGGTGTCGAGGAAATCATGGGCGATCTGGATAAGCATACCGGTGCGATGGTTATGGCGCTTGACCTGTTTTTTTTAAAGGGTTCGATGGAGGTTTAACAAGCCTGATTTTTTCGGTAGATCAGGTGGAAAGCGCAGATTTTCCGAACCCGTCTATTTTAATTCGCTTTTGATCAGACTCATGAGTTCTTCCAGGGTCACCGGCTTGGCGATCCATTTGCGTCCGGTTTCTTGCAGACGTTTGATGACCTTTTCGTCGTGTTCATAACCGGTGACAAATACAAAAGCTATGTCGGGATTAAAAATCTGAACCTGATTGTAAAGGCTGAATCCGTCTTCCTGCGGCATTATCACGTCGGAAAGTACAATGTCCGGCTCGCGCTCACGAATGATTTTCAGGGCTTCTGGTACCGAAAACGCCGTATAGGTGATAAATCCATTTTGGGCTAAATATTCGGAATATAACTCGCAAATTTGTTTATCGTCGTCAACGATGACTATTTTAGGCTTCATAAAGGGATCTCGCTTAATTCAAATTGCCTTTGCTATAATTTACATTAAAAGATAGAGAGTTAAAAGCATGCAGTTCAGCCTGTTGTTTACTGACAAGCCGGTTAACTCAACCACCTTTGCGATCCAATCCTTTGCCCATCCAATGTTTGGCAAGCAAGAGTGCCACCGGGGAAACCATGGCAATGATACCGTAAATCAGCCACATGGTTTCGGTGTTCATTTGCACCGGTGCAACCCCAGCTGGGCAGTAGCGCATTAGAAACCAGCCACTATATATTGCGGTGATGATTTTGGTCAGGAACCAGGGAAACTGTCCGATGCCCATATAGATGCCGGTCATGTTTTTCGGGGCGATTTCGGCGACCCACTGCAGAAACCGCGGCTGCCACATGGCTTCGCCGATAGTCATGATGATTAAATAACCGAATACAGTGACGAGACTCGGTCCCAAAGCCAAAAGGAAGGTCGGCGCCGCCATGACAAAAGTGCCGAGAATCATCATCTTATAGGTATCCTTTTCCGCCGTTATGGCGGCGACCATCGGCGTCAGAATAAAAATCAAGAGGGGGTTGAAATTTAC
>DSAS01000026.1 GCA_011046365.1 Fidelibacterota bacterium | reverse complement strand
TTTTTAATTAGTAACTCATATATGAACTACAACGATATGCGGCTTACTTAAACATGAAAATATTTCCCAAACAATCGGCTCTACTTGGACTTTTAACAGTTGTTTTAATCGCCAATTTCAACTGTGCCGGCGAAGAGAAAACTGATTCCGTTCCTGATTGGGCGGTTGATGCTGTCTGGTATCAGATATTTCCTGAGAGATTTCATAACGGTGATCCCACTAACGACCCGACTGTTGAAACGCTGGATGGAACCTGGCCCTATGACAAGCAGACGGACTGGGTAGTCACTCCCTGGACGTCCGATTGGTACAAACTGCAACCCTGGGAGAAGAAGAACGGTCGGGGTTTTTATTACAATGCGCAGCTGCGGCGATACGGCGGAGACATTCAGGGAATTATTGATAAACTGGATTATCTTCAGGAGTTGGGTGTCAATGCACTTTACCTGAATCCGGTTTTTGAATCTGCCTCGTCACATAAGTATGGCGCAACCATGTATCATCATATTGACAATAATTTCGGTCCCGACCCGGATGGTGATCTTCAAATCTGGAATACGGAAACTCCGGATGATCCTGCGACCTGGCAATGGACGGCGGCGGATAAACTGTTCTTAAAATTGATTGACGAAGTTCACAGGCGGGATATGAAAATTGTCATTGACGGTGTCTTTAACCATGTCGGCATCCCTTTCTGGGCATTTCAAGACGTGAAACAGAAAGGTAGAGAGAGTAAATATCTGGATTGGTTTATCATTAAGTCTTTTGATGATCCGCTAACTAAAAAGGATGAATTTGAATATCAGGGTTGGTACGGTGTCACCGACCTGCCAGAAATCCGGGAGGATGAAAACGGTCCCTGTGACGCATTCCGGGAGCATATTCAGGCGGTTGTACGCCGCTGGATGGACCCGAACGGAGACGGAAATCCGGAGGATGGCATTGATGGTTGGCGCTTGGATGTGGCGGAGATGGTCAGCAAGGAATTCTGGCGGGATTTCCGGAAATGGGTGCGTGCCATTAATCCCGAGGCATATTTAACGGGTGAGGTCTGGTGGGAGGACTTTCACAATAATGTCATGTTTGATGCATCACCGTGGTTACAAGGTGATATTTTCGATGCGGTAATGAACTATCGGTTTGCTGATGCCATGCTGAAAGCCTTTGTGGATAGAAAGAGCAAGATCAGCCCCAGCCGGCTGGATGCTTTACTGGGATTTGTGCGGGAAAATTATCCGCAGCAGAATCAGCGGGTACTGATGAATTTAATGGGCAGTCACGATACAGAACGCTTCGCTTCGATGGTGATAAATCCCGACCGTTGGATTGATCACGCGTCTAATTTGAATTATGATGAACAATTTGAGGTTCGAAAACCGACGGATGAAGAACGGAAAATCCAGAAACTGGTCCTCGCTTTTCAGTTTTGTTATCTGGGTGCTCCGTACATTTATTACGGTGATGAAGTGGGCATGTGGGGCGCCGACGACCCCGATTGCCGGAAACCGATGATCTGGGAAGAATATCAATATGAACCGGAGACCCACCATCCTTTCGGACTTCCCCGTCCGACAGATATAGTGGAAGTCAATGCAGAATTATTGAATTACTATCGAATGATGATCCAGATGAGAAAAACAAATCGGGTTTTGAGACGCGGTGAATACCGGACAATTTTATGCGATGATGACTGCGAGATTTTTATTTTCGAGCGATATGACGAGAAAAACAGAATTCGGGCTATCTTCAACTTATCTGCGGAAGTACAATCCATTCCGGTTCAAAAGTGTCTTGATGGCGGATTAAAATTCTGGCGGTTGATTCAGGGAGATATTCATGATTTTTCAGCCGTGCCACCTAAATCTTGCGGTATATTTAAGAGAATAAATGATTAAACCTCAAATCCTTACAGGATTAATATTACTGGTATTTATGGCGGGATGTAACCGCAATCCCAAACTCGAGAATATTGTTGCCCAGGTGGGTGACCGGCAGATTCAATTGGACGATTATGTTGATCGGTATACAGTTTTTCTAAAGAAAACTGGCGTGAAAGATAATTTGAAAGTACGGCATGATTTTTTAAAAATGCTGATAAATGAGGCGGTTGTACTTGAATATGCACGATTAAGAAAAATTGATGAAGAACCGGCATTTCAAGCACGTCTGAAGAATAAGTGCGAACAGTTGTATCTGGATTACTATTACGAAAATTATATCTATCCGCAACTAACGGTATCGGAGTCAGAATTAAGGGAAGCCTTTCGTCGGTCGAAAATGCGGATACGTGCCCGTCATCTCTATGCCCGGACGCTGGAAGAAGCCTTCGCAATCCGGAGCCAGCTAAATGCAGGTAAAAGCTTCGAGTCGCTGGCACGAGAGATATTTAAAGACCCGACGCTGGCAGCCAACGGCGGTGATCTGGGTTGGTTCAGTTATGACGAGATGGATCCGAATTTTGAGGATGCAGCTTATTCGATGCAGGTGGGCGAAGTGTCCGATCCGGTAAAAACCAGCGACGGTTACAGTATCATTCAGGTCCTGGACATTGAAATGAACCCCTTTATGAAGGAATCCGATTATGCCAAAAATGAAAAGTGGTTACGATTACAGGTTAAAAGGCGTAAACATACCCGCTTTCTGGAAGCCCAGACTGATGCAATTTTAGATGAACTCGATTTACAATTCAATCAAGATTGTATAGAACGATTGATCCAACAATTTCCGGCGATTCGTACCCAAATACTCGGTAAATTGGATCTTATGGAATTGAATATTGGTGCACCCGAAATGGTGTTGCTAAATTCGAAAAATGGTACCTGGACCCTGCAAAAGGCGGCTTTTAAACTGGCGGAATTAAACCAGAAACAGTGGAACCGAATTCGAAACGACGACGATCTGGTCAAGGCAATTACGGGGCTTGTAATCAGAGAAGAAATTGAGAGGCAGATCGAAGAAACGCAGATCAGCACGCAGCCGGAGGTCATTCATCTGGTCAATCAGAAAAGGGATCATGTCCTCTTGCAGTATATGACAGAAAATATACTGGATACCCTGACGATTTCGGATACCCTGCTTCAGGAATATTTTGATGAACATCGGGATGAATTCATATCGTCGGCAAAATATGAAATCGCAGAAATTGCGGTAAGGGATTCAGCAATGGCGTGGCATCTGACAGAGCGCCTGAATTCCGGGGCGAATTTTTCAGAGTTGGCGGGAACATATTCGCAAAATGACCGCAGTGCAAACCGGGGTGGCTATCTGGGATGGGGAGAATTGGAGCAATTCGGTAAATTAGCAGAATATATTAAAAATTCTCAAACCGGTGATATTGTCGGTCCCGTCACTTACTACGACCAGTATTTAATATTGAAAATTCTGGATGTCAGCGAACCGGAGCCACAGGATTTTAAGGAATCAAGGAGAATCATTGAGGCAAAAATTAAACCGGAAGTAATTAACAATGTCTATTATAAAATGATGAATGAAGCCAGAACGAAATTAAAAATAGAAATCCAGAGTGGTTTGATTGACAAACTAAATATTGATATTAAGCGGGGAATGTCATGAGATATTGGAGGGTCTACGGACTGTTTTTACTACTGTTTGGGTTTATTTTGAGCAGCTTTGGCGGCACGACCGGAAAAATCACCGGTCAGGTTACCGATAAAGACACCGGCGAACCTTTAATCGGGGCTAATGTTATTGTGCGGGGGACTTCAATGGGGGCGGCAACCAATGTCCAGGGCGAATTTCTGATTTTGAATGTTTCGCCGGGAAGTTATGACCTGGAAGTATCAATGATTGGTTATCAGAGACAGCTGTTGACCGATGTTCTGGTGCAGATTGACCTGACCACCCGGGTGACGATTGAACTGTCGTCTACGGTGCTGGAAGCCGGTGAAGCGGTGACCGTCATAGCCGAGCGTCCGGTAATTCAGAAGGATAAGACATCTTCTGAGGCACGCGTCAGTGCTGAAGAGATTGAAGCCTTACCGGTTACAGAGATGCGGGACCTGTTGGAAATGCAGAGTGGCGTCACCGTTGATGGCAGTGGCGGGATTCACATTCGCGGCGGACGCTCTTCAGAAGTTGCCTACTGGGTTGATGGTGTTCTCGTTACCGATGCCTTTGACGGCAGTCAGGCTGTGACGGTGGAAAATGACGCCATTCAGGAACTCCAGGTAATCAGCGGGACCTTCAATGCAGAATATGGCAACGCCATGTCGGGAATTGTCAATATTGTAACAAAAGAAGGAGCGACCAAATACAAAGGGTCAATTTCCGCCTACCTTGGAGACTATGTTTCCACCGATAAAAAATTATATCGCAATATTGATGATATTAACCCGCTTCATGAACGCAACCTACAGTTAAATTTTGAGGGACCGGTTCCTCTTTTTAAGAAAAAATTAAGTTTTTATACCTCGATCAGGAAAACCTATAGCGACGGCTGGCTTTACGGAATCAACTATTTCGACATGTATGGCGATACCCTTGATGATGTCAAGAATGTACCGATGAACTGGCGCGATCGTTTTACGACCAGTACCAAGCTCACTTTCAAACCCTTCGCGAAGCTGAAATTGCGGCTTTCCTACATGACCAGTGATGAGACCTATGAAATGTATGATCACTTTCTCCAGTATGTTCCCGATGGGAATATGGAATATTATGACAAAGGGCGGAATTTATCACTCAGCATGACGCATACCCTTTCCCAGAGAACATTTTACGAATTAAAGTTTTCATCATTCTACAGCTATTATCAGGCTTGGCTGTTTGAGGATCCGCATGATCCGCGTTATATAGATCCATATTACTGGGAGCATCAGGAGCGGGTAAACCCGTACTACTGGTTTACCGATCACAGTGTCAACACCAGTCGCTATGAGCAATTTACCAATACGAATATTCTGAAGTTTGATTTCACGTCCCAGGTAAATAGCCTGAACCTGATCAAATTCGGATTTGAGGCGAAGCAGCTTAGCGGTGGTATTGATGCGTTCGCCATTACGGATGATCTGGAATCCACGGATTCGGTTTTTACACCGTATATTCCCCGTAAAGATGTGGAAGGCAAGAAATTCGGAGATTTTTACCGCTATAGTTTCAATGTTAAACCCGAAGAGTATTCTGCCTACCTTCAGGACAAGCTGGAGTTTCAGAGCGTCATTATTAATCTGGGAATCCGCTGGGATTATTTTAATGCCAACGGCTACGTACCCGCCGATCCAAAGGAACCGTACATTGACAATCCCCGCAATCCCGCTCTGGATTCATTGACACTGGAGGAGAAAGATGCGATTTGGTGGCGGAAAACGACAGCGAAACAGCAATTAAGTCCGCGCCTGGGAATTGCCTACCCGATAACCGATCGCGGAGTGATTCATTTTTCCTTTGGACATTTCTTTCAGATACCACCCTACGGCTTACTTTATGCTAATCCGGGGTATAAAATTCCCGAAACCAGTGGTACTTACGGTATTTATGGCAATCCCGATATGAATCCTCAGAAGACCGTTATGTATGAATTGGGCGTCAATCAGGAAATCGTTCAGGATTTATCCATTGACATGACCGGTTTTTACCGGGATGTACGGGATTGGGTTTCCACGGGCGTACCGATTGACATCGGTGGCGGGACCCAGTATATCACTTACGAGAATAAAGATTATTCCAATGTTCGCGGAGTTGTTTTATCGGTGGACAAGAAGTATCGCGATAATTACTGGTTTAATATATCGTACACTTTTCAGATTGCGGAAGGTTCGAATTCCGATCCGGGAGATGCATTCGGAGCGATCCAGGCGAATCGGGAACCCCGAAAATACATAGTACCGTTGAATTGGGACCAGCGCCATACTCTGAATGGTGCATTTTACTACGGAAGCGGCAGATGGGGCGCCACATTAAGTGCGCGGTTCGGCTCCGGTTATCCCTATACCCCCACGGTTACGACGGCATCGCGTCAGGGCGCCAATGTATCGGTTCAGCCGGAGACCAATAGTCGCCGGATTTCACCCACCTATGAGTTCGATTTAAAGTTGCATCGAAAATTCAAGCTCTTTGGAACGGAGATCATGGCATATATGGATATATTTAATCTATTGGATACCCGCAACGAAATCTATGTCTGGAGCAGCACCGGGCGGGCGGATTCGAGCATCGAGGAGCTGCAAGCCGATGAAACCAGTCGGGCGTATCTGGCGGATCAGCGGATCAACACCGTGGAAGAATATTTCCGGCATGCCGAATGGTATTATGCTCCCCGTAAAATTAATATTGGTTTTAAAATTTCATTCTGATCGAGGTATAAATTATGAAATTCATCAGATTCATTCCTTTTATCCTGATATCAGCACTTTTAGTGGCGCAGCATGTCCCCAGCAAGGAGCGTGGTGATCATAACTTTCGTCGGCAGACAAACATTGACGGCAATAAAGTCCGGACCTCCATTTTTAATTACGGTCTTACCGGACGACCGGAAGCCGGGGCACAGTATGTGCCCTATGAATGGCCCAAGAACTCCGGTCAGCATTACATAGCAATGACCCAAATCTGGGTCGGCGCCGAAGTAGTAGCGGAAAGTGGCAATATAATCCGACTGGTTGATGTCGCCAACGGCAGGACTAATCCCGCCGGGGAGAGTCTGAATTTTGAGCCGGTTCCCGGCTATTTGAATCCGGAATCGAATCTGATCGCCAAGAGTGACGAACCGGAGTCGTGGCCCGGTTACTGGCCGGATAAATCTGAAGATGATTTGGATCCCGGCTGGACCGGCTCATGGAACGGTTATTTCGGGAAAGATCAGTTTAATGCTGATCAGGAAATCTATTTTAAAATTTCCGACGATCGCTATAAAAAATCAACAGTCACCTACTATCCCGACACGACGGATTTAACACGGGGCGGTTTCGGTATTCTGGCGGTGGTTCGTGTTATGGAGTGGTCACAGGTACTGGTTGAAGACGTCGTGTTTATTTTACATGAGATTCAAAATGACGGCACGAAAGACCTGGATAAAGTCTCCTTCTGTCTCTGGCTGGCGGATTTAGTCGGTGGCGATGGTGATAGTGATGATGACTCGCCGGATTTTGATCTGCAATATAACATTGCCTGGTGTAAAGACAGCGACGGGATCGGAAATGTAGAAGCCTTTGGTTCTGATCCAGTGGGAGTTGCCGCTGTATCCTATCTTGAAACGCCGGGTAATGCCAGTGACAGAATTGACAATGATGGCGATGGAGAAGCCAACAGTCCGATTGTGACGGCGGCAATGTTGGTGGGTGAAACCCACAATGGAATTGATGACAACGGCAACGGACTGGTGGATGAGGACAGCACCCATATCGCATTTGGGGACTTTTCACTGGGGGTCGGTTTTGCCGATCGGATTGACAATGATTACGACGGTGAACCAAACAGTCCGGTGGTGACCGCTGCGATGGTGGAAGATTCCCGGACAGACAAATGGAACCGCTGGCCACCCTTTCCGGAAAGTGATCCTTTTGCACCCAATATTGTCCACTTGATCGCAGTTGGAGAAGAGGATATCGGATGTAAATATGCGGACAATATTGATAATAATGGTGATGGCGAAGAGGGTAGCCCGGTGATAACCTGGGATATGATTGAAGCCGCAGCACTGGACTCGCCCTATTACAGATACATCGTTCCTGGGGCGCAAGACCCAAGATATCGGCAACCCATCATACTATACGGCGTGACAGAAGAAAAACTGGGTCTCAAATATGCTGATGGAATTGATAATGACGGCGACGGTGCGATTGACGAGGGGATTGATGAAAATATTGACGAAATGATTGATGAATCCCGTGAAGATTTCATTGACAATGATGGCGATTGGGACCCGTTGTATGATGACGTGGGGCTGGATGGTGCTGCGTTTACCGGTGATCGCGGTGAAGGTGACGGGATTCCTACATCCGGTGCCGGAACGGATTTCCCCGGTGAACCAAATATTGATAAAACCGATGTTTCTGAGTCGGATCAGATGGGCTTGACAGCGGTGGCTTATGACCGGGCGGGTTCCATTAATCTGGATTCCGACAATAATTTATGGCGGCTCTATCTGACGCCGGGAAAATTCTGGCAACCACCGCCCGGCGGTATTTCCGGTGATTATGACCTGTTTGTATCATCGGGATATTTCCCCCTGAAATCGGGGCAGACCGAGCGAATATCCATGGCGGTCTGTTTAGGAGCCGATGAAGATGATGCCATTCGCAATATGCAGGTCGCGCAGCGGACTTATGATGAGGATTACCAATTTGCCAAGCAGCCGATACCACCCAATGTCACAGCAGTTGCCGGCGACGGTAAAGTAACCTTGTATTGGGATGATGTGGCGGAGAGTTCTTTCGATTCCTATATGTTCGGAATCGGGGCTCCCGGTTATGACTTTGAAGGGTATAAAATTTTCAAAGCCACCGATACCGGCTTTAAGGATGCCCTGAAGATTACCGACGCCAGCGGCAATCTGACATTTCTCAAACCGATTTTTCAGTGCGATCTGATAAACGGGCGTACAGGCTATCACGCGGTTGATATAAACGGTGTTAGGTACAATCTCGGTTCCGACACGGGGATTCTGCACAGTTTTACCGATACCGATGTCCAGAATGGGCAGACCTATTATTATGCGGTTGTTTCCTATGATTTTGGCGGTGATTTGACGAACAATATTCCCCCCACAGAATGCAATATCAAACTGACCATTAACACCACGACCGGGGATATTGAACAGAAGGGACCCAATGTTGTCGTCGTGACGCCGGAGGCGCCGGCAGCCGGGTATGTGGAAGCCGATATCATTGATATTGAGCTGGTATCCGGAATGACCACCAGTAAAATCGGCTACCGGATCGTTGATCCGCTGAAAGTGCTGGATCAGCATACCTACCGGATCACCTTTGAAGATACACTCAAGCGGAAAAAGGGTACCGGACCCGGCTACGACACGTTGGTTACAAAATCTTACACTCTGGAAGATGTCACCGACCGCAATAATCCCGATACTCTGGTTCTCCGAAACAGGAATTTATTTTCCGATGATGAACAGCCGATTATTGACGGCTGGCAGTTGACGTTTAATAATAAGCATCTGATTGATTTCAATATCGGTGAATCGCACTGGAGTCGTGACAGCCTGTGGCGCTTTGTGACGACGGTTTTTTCACAATCCCTGACTATTGGGCGTCCCATAGCGGCGGATTACCGGATAGAGATCGGGGATGTTGGAGCGGATTCGTCCACCGCCTATACCGGAAACTTGCCGTTTTTAGTGAAATATGAAGCTCAGGAGGTCAATTTTACGGTTAAGAAACGGGTTGATCTGACCGGTGATGATGCGGTTGACTGGCAAAAAATTCCCTTTGCTTTCGGTGATTTTTCTCCCCGCGGATTCCCGGACGGCATTCTGAATGCAGATTCAGTTGAAAGCGACTGGGTTATTTTTCTGGATGATACAACGGCAACAGGTGATCTAAAACCCACCTGGCGCTTTTCGCTGGATGCACCGCGACCGTCGGAAACTTATCGAAAATATCCACCGCAAGCCGGTGATACGGCGTATATTGTGATCAATAAACCTTTTTTAGCTCGGGATGTCTTTGAATTTACCACCTTCACGTCCTATATAGATAAAAAAGCGGCTAAATCAGATTTAAAGAAAATTAAAGTTGTACCGAATCCCTATGTTGCCGCGGCGACCTGGGAGGCGAAAAATCCCTTTGTCAGCGGGCGTGGTCCCCGCTCGATTCATTTTAACCATCTGCCCGCGGAGTGTACGATCCGAATATTTACTGTATCCGGGGAGTTGGTTAAAATCATCGAACACAGTGCGCTTCTCAACGATGGCTCTGAAGAGTGGGATTTACTCACCCGGGACAATCTGTCCGCTTCCTATGGAATTTATATCTATCATGTGGATGCGCCCGGGATCGGTGAACATGTGGGCAAATTTGCCATAATTAAATAGGTGCTTATTATGGATATGAAAAAGTTCGGTTTAGTTTTTCTACTACTATTTTCAATGCTGACAGTAGTCCTATCGGCAAAAACCGTGACTAAAACCGGTACAACCGCGGCCAAGTTTCTGGCGATCGGAATCGGATCGAGAGCCAACGGTATGGGTGATGCCTTTACCGCACTGGCAGATGACGGCACGGCGATGTATTGGAATCCGGCTGGGATTGCCCACCTGGACCGGATGGAAATCGTCAGTAATTACAGTCAGTGGATCGCCGATATCAACCTGATGTATTTTGGACTGATCCTGCCTTTTCAGCAATATGGAACTTTCGGAATCAATGCAACTCATCTGGCAGTGGGCGAGATGGAAGTCACCACTGAAGCCAATCCCGAAGGTACGGGTGAATTTTTTAATTCCGGTAGCTACGCCGTCGGACTCAGCTATGCCAAAGTCCTGACCGACCGCTTTTCCATCGGCGGCAATTTGAAGTACATCAATGAATATATCATGAACTCTTCCGCCGGTTCGGTTGCGCTGGATATTGGGACGCTCTTTTTCTCGCCGTTCTGGGGCATTCGTTTCGGCGCCAGTATCTCTAATTTCGGGGGCAAGATGCGGATGACCGGAGAGGATTTACTGGTCACCAAGGATATTGATGAAACCAAATATGGCAATAATGAAAGCGTAAATGCCTATTTAGCAACCGATCGGTTTGATTTGCCTCTAATGTTACGCGTAGGGCTATCAGGAGATATTGGAAATTCAAAATTCGTTCGCACCACCTGGGCGATTGATGCGATTCATCCCAATGACAATTCCGAATATGTGAATCTGGGATTGGAAATCGGGCTGGCTAATGATCTGGTGGTTTTACGGGGCGGAATGAAAGCGCTGTTTATGGATTATCGTGATGAGAATCTTTCGCTGGGCGGGGGTCTGAATATCCCGCTGGCGGATCATATAAAATTCCACGTGGATTATGCATATCAATCCTATCGCTATCTGGATCAGGTGCATAAATACACGCTGAGAATAGTGTTTTAATAAGAAGTGTGAAACAAAAAAGGAGAAACATGATGAAGAAAGTTGTAACAATGATGTTGCTCGTGGCTCTGGTGACCTTTGCATTTGCCGATGTAAATGTCACTTTTCGGCTCAATACGAGTACGATGAAAGAAGGGGTGACCGATTCCACTGCGATAATGCATGTCCGGGGCGACATGAATGGCTGGGCTGACGGTAATCCTTTGACCAATGTGGGTGGCGACTATTGGGAAACTACCATTCAGCTCGCCGATGGCGCGTATGGGTATAAGTTTACCTATACCGATGCCTTGACCGGTGCAGTTAAGTGGGAAGACGCAATCGGCAACCGCAGTGTGACCGTTGCCGGGGCAGACCTGGTAGTTGATCTGGCGTATTTTGACAATGTGGCACCCTATACGCCGACTGCTGACATTGATGTATACTTCCGGGTGAGTACAGCAGGAATTATTGACTATGCCGGTGAAACTATGAATGTTCGCGGTAGTCTTGCCCCGTTAGATTGGGGAACTTCTACCGCCCTGACCCAGGAAGATGATACTGAGTTTTGGTCTGGTGTGGTGTCATTTCCTGCCACAGATGCCGGAACAACCGTTTCGTATAAATTCTTGAAGGGTGATGCCTGGGAAAGTTTGGCTGGTGATCGTACTTTTGTATTAAATACAGATACCACCCTGGCGTTCAAGTACTTCAGTGATCAGCCGCCGGTATCCGCTATTGACACTTTTAATGTACGAATCGTGATGAATACCGCCACCATGGATAATATCACCGATTCAACGGCACTGTTTTTCGTGACCGGTAGTTATGACGGCTGGAAACATGATGACGACACCCTGACTCAGGTTGGCGACTATTGCTACAAGGATTTCCAGTTTGTTGGTCCGGCTGACGGACTCGAGCTGGAATTCACCTTCTTCTACAAAATGCTGGCAACAATTGATCAGCAGAACTGGGAAGGTATTTCGAATCACACACCGACCGTCACATCGGATACAACGCTGGTGTATTACTGGAGACAGAATATGAATCCGCCCTATACGCCCTCTGACAGCATTGATGTCTGGTTCCGGGTCAATATGGCGGGTGTTCCCGATTACGACGGCACCAGTCCGGTTGGTGTGCGTGGTTCCATTCCGCTGGATCCAAGCTGGGCAACGACCTTTGTCCTGGATCAGGAAGGTGAAAGTGATTACTATTCAGGGCATATGAAATTCCCGGTGGAGGATATCGGCGATACGATCCAGTACAAGTTTGTCTGGGGTGCGACTTCCGGTTGGGATAATGTTCATTGGGAATCGCCTAAATATGATACGTGGGAAACGTCAGGTAATCGCTATTTCTTTGTCAGCCAGGACACCACGCTGGCATTCAAGTATTTCAGTGACGAACCGCCCACCGGTGTAGAACCGCAGACCGCCTATGTGGTCTTCTCGGTGGATATGTCGGCGTATATCAGTCTGGGTATTTTCAGCGAAGCCCGGAAAGACTCCATGCAGATTCGTGGTACCTTCAACGGCTGGAATGACGGCGACCCGCTGAAATGTCAAATGACCAAACAGCCGGGCACCTCGATCTATTCGATTATTGCCGAGATTACTGATTTTCCCGGAAAAGAGATCGAATACAAATACTACATGAAGATGTCACAGGAATCGCTGACCTTCTGGGAAAATGCCGGCATTACCGACATTCATCCCGATTGGGGATATGAAGTTCCGCCCACACGAGGTGGCGGTAACCGAAGAGTTGTATTCGAAGGTGACCCGAATGATTATCAGATACTGGATGTGGAAGCGTATAACGGTTTGCCTTTGCAGGGGATTATTCCTGAGGGACATACCGTTGCGGTCACCTTCAGTATTGACATGAATAATGCGCCTCTGTTCAATCCTGCGACCGACTCGGTGCTGTTCCATTTCAAGGATGAATGGCAGGTCAATGCCCTCGGTCTGCGTGGTGAAACCCTAAAGTATACCGATGATAACAGCGACGGTATCTATGAGATCACAATTGATTTCGTCGGTCCAACCGCGTATACTTTGATCTATACTGTCGGTTTTGTGGGACCTGAGAATTCCATCGAGGAAGGCGGCGGATTTGAATTTGGTCGTTTCCGCTGCCGCTATATCCAGCCGACGACGACAGACCCGGTCACCTGGCCAACGGCATATACTACGCCGATGGACACCTTTACCGAGGATCCGCCGCTGGATGTTGAGAATCCACCGCTGGGCATTCTCAAAGTAGATGATGAAGGTTTGGGTATTGTGGAGAAATTTTCTCTTTCTCAGAACTATCCGAATCCCTTCAATCCCACTACTTCAATCCGTTTTTCAGTACCACGGTCTGAAATTGTAACGCTGACGATTTACAATATGCTGGGGCAGGCTGTGGTCAAAGAGGTCTACAGTAATCTGAACGCCGGTCACTATTCCTTCGTCTGGAATGGTCGCGATATGTCCGGTAATCCGGTTGCTTCGGGTGTTTATTTTTATGAATTAAATGCCGGCAGCCAGTTCCGCGATATCAAGAAAATGGTTCTGATGAAATAGGCTGGTTGTGTTTGGGAGAGCGGGGAGAAATCCCCGCTCTCCTTCTCTTTTTGTTGAATTTTCGTATACGTATGAGGGGCTGACTGATGCATGCGATAGATTACACGATTGTCATATTTTATATGATCAGTTTGGTGGTAATCGGAATGTGGTTTCAGCGCAAAGCAGCGCAGGGCATTGATTCCTATTTTCTGGGCAACCGTAACCTGCCCTGGTGGGCGCTGGGTGCATCGGGAATGTCCTCCAATCTTGACATTAGTGGTACCATGATCATAGTGGCGCTGATTTATGCGATCGGTGCCCGGGGATTTTATATTGAAATCCGGGGTGGCGTTACGCTGATCATGGCATTTCTGATGATATTTATGGGGAAATGGAATCGTCGCGCGGGGGTCATGACCCTGGCGGAGTGGATGAAATTCCGCTTTGGCGATGACAGAGAGGGCAAATTGGCACGTTTTATTACTGCCATCACGTCGTTGATTATGACGATTGCTATGATTACCTATTTTGCGATTGGCGGCGGTAAATTTCTGGATCAGTTTTTAGGAATTCCCTCCATGTTGGGGCTGCCGTCGGAGTTCTGGGCAGCGGCGGTATTGATTTCCATTGCCATGATATATACCGTTGCATCGGGACTGTACGGCGTGATCTGGACCGATGTTTTTCAGGGAACACTGATTTTCATCGCGATTCTTTACATTGTGATTCGGGCATTGAAAATTGATTTGCCTGAAGAATTTTTTGTATCAATGCCGCTGAAGGAGATCGCCGGTGGTGGCTATAAGGCATATCTGACCTCCTTTAAGGAATGGACAGCCGTGGTACCAAAGTGGAATCTGGATATTGATCCCAATTCGGTCTATTCAATGTACAATCTTTTCGGTATCGCTATTATGTTTTACCTGTTTAAAACGATTATCGAAGGCAGTGGCGGAACCGGGAATTATATGATTCAGCGCTACTTCGCCGCTAAAAGTGACCGCGAAGCCGGACTACTCTCGCTGTTCTGGACGTTTTTACTCTCTTTTCGCTGGCCCTTTATCGGTGCGATGGCGGTTTGGGGCGTCTCAATGGCGACGCAGATTACCGACCCGGAAATGGTACTGCCGGTGGTGGTTGCGACATTGCCCATCGGCATTAAAGGGTTTTTAATCGCCGGCTTAATGGCTGCCGCCATGTCCACATTCGATTCCACGGTTAATGCCGGTGCGGCGTACTGGGTCAAGGATATTTACCTGGAATATATCACTCCCGATGCTGATCACACAAAGCAGATGAGACAGAGCTATCTGGCATCCATTCTGATCGTCATAATTGGTTTAGGAATGACGCTGGTCATTAAAAATATCAATGAAATCTGGGGCTGGATTACCATGAGTATCGGTGCGGGAATGATCATTCCACAGTTGATCCGCTGGTACTGGTGGCGATTGAACGGCTATGGCTATGCCATCGGGATGGCTACCGGAACGATAACAGCGGTTATCTGGAAAATCGCAGCACCGGAAGGGACGGCGGAATACTTTGCCTTTATCTTGTCGGCGGGATTATCGTTGGCAGGAACGATCATCGGGACGCTGTTAACCGAACCCACCGATGAAAAGGTGTTGCAGAATTTCTATCGGGTCACCCGCCCCTTCGGATTCTGGTCAAAAATTCGCACTCACTTTTCCGGCAATTTTCTGAATAAAATTAAACAGGAAAACCGACGGGATATCTTCTCAATCTTTTTTGCCGTTCCCTGGCAGTGTTGTCTGTTTCTGATGTGGCTGATGCTGGCTATGAAACGATTTGACAACTTTATTATTTTAATGGTGATCACCATTATTCTGTCAACGATCCTGTATCTGTCATGGTTCAGGCATTTATCAACTGAAGTCAAAGAGGACTCGGAAACGGAGTAACTATGCATGATGTACCGGAAGACCTTCTGGGAAAATTGATCAAACTGGGCTTTACCAATTATGAAGCCAGGACCTATCTGGGACTGCTACGGAACAACCCGGCGACAGGATATGAAGTCAGCCAGCAGACCGATGTGCCCCGTTCGGTGATCTATTCGATTCTCAGAAAACTCGAAACCATGGGGGTTGTCATTTCGATCCACGATAAACCCCGTCGGTATATACCATTGTCGCCGAAACAGCTGCTCTCGCTACTGGAATCCGATTTTTCAAAACGGATCAGTTCTCTTAAAGAGGATTTGATAGATTTTAACAGTAAACCAGAATCCGAAGGGTTCTGGAATATTCGCGGCTATGAATCACTGATGGAGCTCTGTTCGTCATTGATCAACGAAGCCGGTGAGTCGGTCTATCTGTCAGGTTGGAAGCGTGAAATTGATCAGCTGAAACCGGCTCTGCTCGCTGCGAAAAAACGTGATGTTGACATCGTTATTTTCTCATTTACGGAAGTGGATGAAGACTACGGGGAGACCTTCGCTTACGGGATTAGTGAGGATAAGCTGGCGAAATTTTGGGATCATAAGTTAATCCTGGCGGTGGATTCGAAAAACCTGGTGATGGGTTCGGCAAACATAAATGGCGATCAACAAGCCATCTGGACTCAGAATCGGGCGGTGATTACAATTGCCATTAATTACATCATACTCGATATTACGCTGTTCGGACAGCGGAAAAATATTGATGTATCCAACACGGTTATGAAGCTGATGACAGAGAAAGTTGATCACCTGGATCAATTAATTGAAGAAACGGATCAGAAAAAGAAGGCTGCCTGATTCTATTTCCAAAGGAAAGCAATGCAAAGATTTTTTTATATCTATTCTATCCTGTTGATATTTCAGACCCTTTCGGGGCAGGTGATTACCTCGGAGCCGCAATTCCCGACGGAAAATGATTCGATTATCGTTTACTTTGATGCCGCCCAGGCGGTCAGAAAGGAGCTGGTGGGCTATACCGGCGATGTTTATGCCCATACCGGTGTGAACAGCAGCGCCGGAACCTGGCAGCATGTCATCGGAACCTGGGGAATCAATCCAAGCCAACCGAAATTAAGCAGAGTTGCAACTGATTACTATAAACTGGTGATCGGCTATCCCCGATCATTTTACTCCATTACATCCGCTACCGAAAAGATTTATGCCCTCTGTTTTGTATTTCGCAGCTCGGATGGCAGTCAACAGACGGAAGATATTTTTTATGATCTGTTTGATTATGGGGTCACTGCGGTAATTGACAGTCCGTCGGTCAATACCAATTACGGCGATGTTAGGCGCAGCCCCCACTTTTATGAAATCAACGACATGATTGCTTTCAAAGTAAAGGCTGCCGCCCTGAATACAGCAGTTGATTCAGTCAGGATATTGAAAAATCAGTCACTGGTTTATTCGGATGAGTGGAGAGATTCACTACTCTATACGGAAGTTGCTCTTGAAGCGGGAAGTTATCATTATGAAGTAATTGTAACCGATACAAGTGGAATCAGCGATGCTGTTGAATTTGGTGCTATGGTCAACCCGGCAATGCAAAATAGGAGGCTACCGCCGTCTGTCCAGCCTGGTATCAATATCCTGAACGCCGAGTCTGTGGTGCTGGCGCTTTTTGCACCGTATAAGGATTTTGTCTATGTGATCGGCGATTTCAACGACTGGCTGGTGGACACATCCTATTTTATGAATCGCTATTTTGTCAGTGAGGACAGTATCCTGTACTGGCTGCAAATTGACAATCTGAATCCGGCGACTGAATACGCCTTTCAATACCTGGTAGACGGTAGTATCAGAATCGCCGATCCCTACACAGAAAAGATTCTGGATCCCTGGAACGACCGCTATATACCATCATCTATTTATCCGAATCTGAAGGCTTATCCGTTCGGGAAAACCAGCGAAGCAACGGCTGTTTTTCAGACGGAACGACCTGATTATCTCTGGTCTCACACCGAATGGGACAAGCCGGCGAAACAGCAGTTGATTATCTACGAGCTGCTGCTCCGTGATTTTCTTGAACAACACGATTATCAGACCCTGACCGACACGCTGGATTACCTGGCAAATCTGGGAATCAATGCCATTGAATTGATGCCTGTGAATGAATTCGAAGGCAACAGCAGTTGGGGCTATAATCCCTCTTTCTATTTTGCCCTGGATAAATATTACGGACCGGCAATTGACTTCAAACGGTTTGTGGACGAGTGTCACAGACGGGGAATTGCCGTTATTATTGATATAGTACTGAACCATTCCTATAGTCAGTCGCCGCTGGTGCGCCTGTATAATCACGGCAGCGGCACAACTGCACCGGAAAATCCGTGGTATAATGAGGAGCATAATTTCACCAATTCCGACGCCCAGTGGGGCTACGATTTCGATCACGAGAGTGCCGCGACGCAGTACTTTGTTGACCGGGTAACAAAATACTGGGTGACGGAGTATAAGGTTGACGGCTACCGTTTTGATTTTACCAAGGGATTCGGTAATAATATCAAAACCGCCAGTGATCCGTGGGGCAGTAACTACGATGCCGACCGGATTCGGTTGTTAAAGCGCATGGCAGATGCCCTCTGGGTGGTGGATAGTTCTGCCTATGTCATTCTAGAGCATCTTGCAGAAAATTCAGAAGAGAAGGTGCTGGCGGATTACGGCATGCTGCTCTGGGGCAATCTGAACTGGAGTTATGCTCAGGCGTCCATGGGCTATTCGACAGACTCGGACTTTTCCTGGGGCTACTTTAAAAATCGCAGCTGGACAAAACCACATCTCGTGACCTATATGGAGAGCCACGATGAGGAACGCCTGATGTACAAGAACCTGACCTGGGGCAGATCATCGGGTGATTACAATATCCAAGAGCTTTCAACTGCACTGAAACGCCAAAAATTGGTCAACGCCTTTTTTCTGACCTTGCCGGGACCGAAGATGATTTGGCAGTTTGGTGAAGTGGGCTATGATGTTTCCATCGATTATAATGGTCGTCTCAGTGAAAAACCGCTCCGCTGGGATTATTTTCAGGATGTGGAGCGGAGAAGTCTTTATAAGACGATTGCTGCGCTGATAAAATTACGCCGGGAAAATGAAGTCTTCACGAATCCCGCCACAAGTGTACAGATGTCGCTGACCAGCAATGCCAAACGCATTGTGATGAGCGGCTCACCCAATGTGGTAATCATCGGTAATTTCGGTGTGTCGTCAATTTTGATTACGCCGTATTTTCAGCACTCCGGCTGGTGGTACGACTATTTTTCCGGCGATTCGATCAATGTTGTAAGCGGAAGTGATCCCGTGGCTCTGGAAGCGGGCGAGTTCCATATATACACCGATCGTAGACTGGAAATCCCGGAACCGGGCATCATAAACCGGGTAGCAGAAAGCGGAGTGAGTTACCCTGAAAAATTCGCCGTCTATCCAAATTTTCCCAATCCTTTTAATGCCACGACCACGTTGCGGTATGATATTGAAAAGCAAGCGGACCTGCGGGTGAAAATTTTTGATCTGCGCGGACGGGAAGTGTTTACGAGCAAGCTGGATGATCAACATCCTGGACGTTATAGCTTGAGCTGGAATGGGAAAAATAACCGGGGCGAAATTCTGCAATCCAGCATTTACTTTGTTGTATTCCAACGCGGTGCGGAGCGCAAGGTGCAGAAAATTACGCTGCTGAAATAAAAGCCGCCATTTAATTATAGTCTCCCAATCTCAAAATCATTAACTTTCTCAGGTATTAATTGTCCGGTCAATCGCCCGGCTGCTGACCGGTCGGAATCCCATGGCTGAAAATCTGAGTCTCTACATCCATTTTCCCTTTTGCCGGCAGAAATGTCGCTACTGCGATTTCTATTCCGAGATTTACAATCAACGGCAAAGCCTGAAATGGCTGGGTGCACTCGGTCGAGAGATCGAACTGTACCGGAACTTTTATTCAGGTCGGAGAGTCGTGACGCTCTATTTGGGCGGCGGTAGCCCCAATCTGATCAGCGGGGAGAAGTTTGTAAAATTGATGAAAATTCTGAAGTCTGCTTTCGATTTGAATGAGCTGGGGGAATTTACTGTCGAAAGTAATCCGGTCAGACATGAAAATGATTTTCTGCGGCTGTTACGGGAGAATGGCGTGAATCGGCTGAATGTGGGAGTCCAGTCTTTCGACGAAGATGAAATTCGATTCCTCGGTAGAATTCACTCTGTGGAAGATTCTATCGCATTTATTTCCCATCTGCAGCAGATCGGTTTTCGGCATATCGGTCTGGATTTGATCTACGGAATTCCCGGACAGACGATGGCGAGCTGGCGGCGGTCGCTCGAGACAGCCCTGGCGTTGCCTGCAGACCATCTGTCGCTGTATAATTTAACTTATGAGAAAGGGACACCGCTGCAGCGGATGCTGGAAGGGGGGCAGATCGAGTTCTTAAACAGCGAACTGGAGCGGCAGCTGTACCTGGAAGCCTGCCGGTTACTGGCGGAGAATGGCTTTGTCCATTACGAAATATCCAACTGGGCGAAGCCGGGTGCCCAGTCACAACATAATCAAGTTTACTGGCAAGGTAGCTCATATCTGGGGCTGGGACCGGCGGCGCACTCCTTTGACGGCAAATCGCGCTGGTGGAATGTCCGCTCGGTGGACACATATATCGAACGGCTGAATGCCAATTGTCTCCCTATCGAGCAACAGGAACAATTAAGTGCCACAGATTGCGAAATCGAGCACCTGTTTTTGCAATTGAGGACCACAGAAGGCTTGGAACGGCGGCGCTTTGAAAATCTCTTTCACATCGATTTCAACCGGCTGATTGACAGGCTGATGCAGTTAAAAATTGATGAAGAATACTGGCAATTCGACGATGGGAAGTTTAAATTAACACCGGCTGGCTGGATTGTCAGTGATGCGATTATCTATTCACTCTTGAATGTCATTGAGGAGCTCCGAAATGATCATAAAAAAAGTGGAATCCGTACCAAAAGAACCGGTGGATGACGCTGGTGTCAAAGGTGTCAAGAAGCAGGTGTTACTGGGACCGGCTGACGGTGCACCGAATTTCATTATGCGGCAGTTCACGGTTGAGCCGGGCGGTTATACCTTTTATCACCGGCATGATTATGAGCACGAGATTTATGTCATAGCGGGCAGCGGAATCGCCCGGAGTGCCCATGGCGAGACACCCATATCACCGCAGACCATTATTCTGATCAATGCCGGTGAAGTTCACCAGATTGTCAATCACGGTACAGAGGAATTGGTGTTTTTATGTTTGATTCCGAATGTTTAGATGAACTTTCCCAGTATTGCTCGGTTTAAAAAGCATAAAATTTGAGGATTAAATGGCAAAGCAGACAAAGAAACAGGCAAAAAATTCGAAGGTCATCCAGGAAATCAAATCCTGGACGCTGATAATTCTGATTGCTCTTGGAATCAAACAGACGATCATCGCCTCCTATCACGTTCCTACCGGCTCAATGGAGAACACTATTATGACCGGTGATTTTCTGTTTGGGAATAATTTTATCTATGGGTCGCGCACACCGGACTGGATCGGCATTCCCTATACACGCATCGGTTTTCATATTCCCTGGTTCCGTCTGCCCTCAATGAAAGAGCCTGAACAGGGTGATGTTGTTATTTTTAAATACCCCGAAGACCCCTATGTCCACTATGTGAAACGCTGTGTCGCGGCGCCGGGACAGACTATCGAGGTGATTGATAAAAAGGTCTACGTAGACGGCGAGCGCTTTTCCGATCCGGAACACTCCAAGTTTATCCGGGAAACGACCTTTTCGAAATACTGGAATGATTACAGTATTTTTCCGAAAGGTGCCGGTAATCAGGATAATTACGGTCCAATCTATGTGCCGAAAACCGGCGACACGCTGAGGCTGGGCGAATATCCGACGCAACTGCTGAAGAATGTCGTCGAACTGGCGCAGCACAGCTTTTATATTGAAAACAGGAAAATGGTGATAGACGGAACCACTCATGACCATTATATCGTTGAGCAGGATCACTATTTTATGATGGGTGATAATCGCGATAACAGCCTGGACAGCCGGTTTTGGGGATTTGTACCCTTTAATCTGGTAGTGGGGCGGGCGATTATTGTCTGGTTGTCGGTGGACAAAGAGGTGCCGCTATACCGCTTTACTCAGAAGATTCGCTGGAACCGCTTCGGGAAAATCGTTTCCTGACGGTACTTGAGACGTTTTCAACACTAATCATTATTAACCAGAATTTAACTGTACCGGTATCACTTTCTAATTAAATTTCCGAATGAGGAAAACGCCACCATGTAAGCAGGTGACAATTTGAACGAACTGATCGCAATCGTGGATGACGAACCGGATATTCTGGAACTGGTTTCGATTCATTTGACCAAAGCAAATTATCGGACGGTAAAATTTTTACAGGCGAACCGGCTATTTAATCATCTGGACACTCAGATCCCCGATTTATTGATCCTTGATTTGATGCTGCCCGATATGGACGGGATCGAAGTGTGCAAACTCTTGAAGCAGGACGCAAAAACCGCACATTTACCAATCATAATGCTAACAGCCAAAGGCGATGAATTTGATCGCGTGCTGGGGTTGGAATTGGGCGCTGATGACTATATTACCAAGCCCTTTTCGGTCCGGGAACTGGTTGCCCGGGTCAAAGCGGTGCTGCGTCGTTATCAATCTGTGGAACCGGAAAACATCATCAAGCTGCATGAAGACCTGGTGCTGGATATGCAGCGCCATGCGGTTTTTGTTGATAATCAAGATATTGGTCTGACTCTGACGGAATTTAACCTTTTGAAAGTGCTGATTTCCAGACCCGGGTGGGTTTTTTCCAGAGAACAATTATTAAGTAGTTTGTGGGGCGATGAAAAGTTCGTAATTCCGCGTACGATTGACGTCCATATCAAGCATTTACGGGTAAAATTGGGCAAAGCCGGATGCTATATTAAAAATATCCGGGGAGTGGGATACAAGCTGGAATGATCAACAAGAAGCGCTATTTCTTTACGCTGTTCCTGAGTTATGTTATCGTTATTTTGGTTCTGACTGCGACCCTGCTGATGGTATCATTCGGTATAATTCGCAAGAACTATATTGATACCCTGACCAGTAACCTCGTCTACCTGAATTATACCATCGAGCAGAGTATTAACGTTAGTGAAACAGCTAGTGATTACTCCCGCTTGGACGGTTTTATCAAAGAGCTGGGGCATCGGATTAATACCCGTATTACCATGATTGATCCGGAGGGTGTCGTTTTGGCTGATTCTGAGAATGATCCGAAGGAAATGGAAAACCATGGCGACCGGGAGGAGATTCGGGCAGCTTACAACCGCAAAGTTGGGCGGAATATTCGTTTTAGTACGACCATGAAAAAAAAGATGCTCTATGTGGCGACACCGATTATTGCCGGTGACCGGGTGATTGCAGTGGCACGAACGAGCCTTTACCTGTCGGATGTGGAAAACCTGCTGAGTACGCTGCGTTTCAGAATTTTCTATATCACAGCCTTGTTGCTGATCATGGTTCTGATCGGAGTCTTGATCTATAGCAATAAAATGTACCGACCGGTGCGGGAGCTGGTCGCGGCGGCTGAAAAAATTTCGCGTAACGACTTTAATGTTCGGGTCAAAATTGAGCCGAAAAGCGTTTTCAGATATCTGGCGATTGCTTTCAATCTGATGACTGAAACCCTGCAGAAGTCTTTTGCTGAAATTTCTCTGCAACGGGATCAATTGCAGACAATTATTGCCGCCGTTCCATCGGATTTATATGTTATTGAGCGGAATGGACAGGTTATTTTGACCAATCAAAAGAACGACCTGCCGGTCGGACAGCCGGACACCGGCGACCGGCATTACCGCAAAGTATTTCAGGATAGAGCGCTTCAAAAATTCATTGATGATGCGATAAAATCTGGCGCTGAACTGAATGAAGAGATCATGCTGGGTCAAAAAACCTGTCTCTGCAGCATCAGTCGAATCGGCACCACTGAAAATACTCTCCTGATCCTGCACGACATTACCGATATCAAAAACCTGCAACTATATAAAAAGGACTTTATCGCCAATGTTTCCCATGAACTGCGGACGCCGTTGACGGCGATAAAGGGATTTGTTGAGACGTTGCAGGAGGATTTTACCAGTACCAACAAACGCTATCTGGATATAATCAACCGGCATACCGACCGCCTGATCAATATCGTAAACGATCTGCTGATATTGAATGAGATTGAAGATACGACGCAGCTGGAAATCGAGGAGATAGAGCCGGTAAAAATCCGGGCTGACCTGACGAAACTGTTCGAAGATAAATTGAAACAGAAAGGGTTGCGCCTGTTCTGGGAGATTCCCGCTGAGATACCCAACCTCTCGGCAGACCGATTCAAGCTGGAACAGGTCTTTATCAATCTGCTGGATAATGCGATCAAATATACCGAGTCGGGAGAGATCAGAGTCGTCTTTCAGCAGGATGGTGCGGATATGGTTATTGAAATCGAAGATACCGGGATCGGGATTCCGGCTGACCAGCTATCCAGAGTTTTCGAGCGTTTTTATACGGTGGATAAATCGCATTCGCGGCGCCTGGGCGGAACCGGTCTGGGACTCTCCATTGCCAAGCATATTGTATTACTGCATAACGGTAGTATAAATATCGCCAGCGAGCGCCACAGGGGTACCAAATTCACGATCCGGCTCCCGCTGAAACAGTCGGCGAATTAAGCATTATTCCGATTTATCTCACAATAATCTGCAAAAATAATCGAACAGACCGATGAATGCCGGTTGATTGTCAGAGTCTTCCAAAATTGTTATCCCCGTTGCAAAAATAAGACAATTTTAACAATCCGTTTACACTCTGTTTATATGCCTTGTGTAATGTTGGGCAACTTTAGAAGAGTTGATGTTCATTTCCAACGAGTAACAAAAAAAGGAAGAGAAGAGATGAGTCAAAGAATTCTGATATTTATGATTACAATTTGCAGCAGTACCCTGATTGCTTATGCCCAATTCGGAGATATTTCCGGCTGCGTTTTCGATAGTAGAACCGGTGATCCGCTAATGGGTGCAAATGTGATTCTGGTGGAAAATTCGCAAGGTTCCGCAACGGATCTTGATGGTTTTTACACCATTCGGAATATACCGGCTGGTCGCTACTCACTGATGGTGACATATATCGGTTATCAGCAAAAAAAGATCAATGATGTTGAGATCAGGAATGGACAGTTGAGCCGGATTGATATTTCGGTTGAGCCGACCAGCCTCGAGATGGCTAGTGTCATTGTTGAAGTTCAGGCGAACCGGGTCAGCGATAGTTACATGCTCACTCAGCAGAGAAATTCTGTGAATACCCAGGATGGAATTGCCGCCTCGCAGATCAGCCGCAGCGGTGATTCCAATGCAGCCGAAGCAGCTAAACG
>DSAS01000102.1 GCA_011046365.1 Fidelibacterota bacterium | reverse complement strand
GCCAGCGAGGCAATAAAACTCAATAAAGCCCAGATTAATCCGATATCCATAAAGAAGGATTGCTTCTGAGCCAACCCAAATAACGCCAGCAATCCGACAATCAAAATTCCCATAATATCCACCGCAACAATGCGATCGGCGGCGGTGGGACCGAAGAGCACCCGAAACAGAACAAATACCGCACAGAAGAGAATCACATTAACCAGCTTATACAGAATATCACCCTCATATATGTAAAAGTTACCGTATAGAAACGCTGCGATGAGCAGCAATCCCAGCAACCAGCGTATAAATTTCATTCGAAGACCTCCGTGAGTAGTGGCTCAAATTTTCCGCCAATGGTTTTTGTATTTTTCTCCACATTCGTGGACAGAACCTCAATCCAGTGGATATAGAGTTCCTGCGTTTCCGGATTAAGATCAACGGTCAGCGTTCCGGGCGTCAGTGTAATCGAATTTGTCAGAACCGTAATCGCCGAATCTTTTGTCAGTTTAGTTTTAATTTTTACAATTCCGGGTTTAATCGGCAGACCGGGATGAATGACAATGTACGCCACATGCAGATTTGCTTTCGCCATTTCCCAGAGAAATTTAAACAGATATTTTATAGCTGAGATAAGCCGTCTGATGATATGTTCACTCTTTTCGGAAGTAATCAGAAATTTGCCGGCTACCAGGCTGACCAGAGCCGCCACGACAACACCGGTAATGACCTCCTGAAGGTCGGTAAAGCTGGTTAAGGCACACCATACCAGAAAGGAAAAGATAAATACGAATAAGCGACTGCGTTGTTCTATTCTCATACTACCTCCCTAACACCGCCTGAATATACCCGGTTTTATTCATAATGACCGTCACAACGGGGTCCAGAGTGAGCTCCCGAATACCGGGAATGATTAAAAGGCTGGTGACAATACATAAGACGGCGAGAATAATCATGGCTGATTTCATGCCCAAACTGATCGTCTGTCTGAATTCCGTAATTTCCGTTTCGCCGTGAAAACCGTAGCGCTGCGCCTTGATAAAATAAGCCAGTGTCAGCAGGCTGCCGATGACCGCTATGATGGCATAGACAATGTGGTTTGCCTGAACGGCAGCGATGATGATGATCAATTTACTGAAAAATCCGTTGAATGGTGGCAAACCGGCAACGGATAGGGTGGCAATCATGGATGTTCCCGTGGTGACCGGCATAGCGCCCTTCAAATTGCCCATCTTGCGCAGATCGCGGGTACCCAGGGCAAGTTCAACCGCACCGGCATTGTAAAACAGCAGTGACTTGAATATCGCATGATTCAGGATATGAAACACAGCTCCCAGGATTGCCAACTTCGTGCCGATTCCCAACCCGAGCAGAATAAAACCGATCTGGCTGATACTGCTGTATGCCAGCAGTCTTTTCAAATCCCACTGACCCAGAGCGAGGTAAGACGCAACGATGATGGATATGCTGCCAAGCACCATGAAAAGGGTCAGAAAAACCGCCGGCGCGCCGAAAATATTATAGAATATGCGGATAATTGCATAGACACCCAGAGCTTTAATCAGAACGCCCGAAAGCATTGAGGATATCGGTGCTGGCGCCGAAGAATGGGCATCCGGCAGCCAGGCATGAAAAGGCATAATCGCCGATTTTAATCCGAATCCCGCCAGAAATATCGCGGCAACCCAGTAGGTCACCTGTGAATTCACCGTTTGTAATTCCGCCGCTATGTTCGCCATTGTCAGAGTCGAGGTACTCGCATACAGTATGCCGACACCTAGTAGAATCAGCGTTGACGAGATAGAGCCCATTACCGCATACTTGAAGGCAGCTTCATATTCTTCGGCTTTGGAACCAAACGCTACCAGCGCATAGGCGGCGAACAGCGCGATTTCCATGAAAACAAAGAGGTTAAATATATCACCGGTGGCGATGACGCCGTTCATACCGGTGATCAGCAACATAAAAAGCGCATAATACATCCAGGGGCTCGAATATTGCCGGATATAACTGATAGAAAACATCAACGACGTCAACGCAATCAGATTAACAATCACCAGCATAAAACTGGAAAGTGCATCCTGCACAAGACAGATCGTCAGCGGAATTTTCCAGCCGCTCATTTCATAGATGAAGGTCTCATCTCCGGTAGTGAAAAAACTGAACAGGGCTAAAATCAGCAGCGACAGAACCGCCAAAATTGATAAAACAATCGCCCAGTTGTCTTTTTCACCGGAAATCAGCGTAATAAGAAAAGCAGCCAGTAACGGAATAATGATTATAAATGGGAGGATCATCCTGACAACCTCCTGATTTTAGTAATATCGAATGTCTTGTATTGCTGAAACAGTCTGATCGCCAGTGCCACCAGCATCGCCGTAATTCCCAGTTCGATGACGATAGAGGTAAGAATTAAAGCCTGGGGCAGCGGATCAACCATATTGGGATTACTTCCCTCTTTTACCAAAATGGCGAAACTGCCATCGGTGCGATAGGCGAACAGGATAATCATCAGGTTGACCGCATATCCCATGATGCTGAGGGAGAGGATTATTTTAATCAGGTCCCGTTTGGTCAGCGCACCATACAGACCGACCAGAAGCAGGATAAAACAGAGGACATAAACCGTCATTCTTCCTTACCTCCTTTATCTAAATGAAAAACCGAGAGCGTCCAGACGACCACAAAAAGCCCCATGCTGACTTTGATGCTGATGATGATATTCAGGAGCGGAATCGTACCGGCACTCAACAGGCTGAACAATTTTCCTTGACTAATGAAATTCGCCAAAAAGCCGCCCCCGACAGCCATTCCCAGAATCCCCATCGCCAGAAACAGTGCCGCACTGGATGATTCCAGGTCATGCAGGAAACCAATATTGACCCAGCGATCAATGAACTGACGACCGTAGGCAAGCATGACATTTAATAATGCCAGAGCGATGATCACCCCTCCCGCAAAGCCTCCGCCGGGACTCAAATGCCCATGTAAAATAATATAAATCCCATATAGCAGGATCAGCCAGACACTGATGCGGGTGACCGTCTTAACAATCAGTGTCATTCCATCACGCTGTTTCATTGTCACCTCCCGCTGCACCGTTGGATTTCCTGGTCCGCAAAATCGCCAGGGCGCCCAGAATCGCCGTAAAAAGCACCGTCACTTCTCCCAAGGTGTCATAGGCGCGATAATCCAGAATAATCGCCGTGACGATATTGGCAGAGCCGGTCTCCTGAGCAGCATTTTCGATATAGTGCTTCGCCGTCGAGAATATGGGCTTGCCAAATTCAGGTAAAGCCCTGAAGATATTGATACTCAGAATTAGAATCAGCAACAGCACCGCCACTGTGACCACCGACTGAATCATATGCGACTTTGACGGTTCCTGAATATGGTATTCCTTCCCATTAAACGCTCTGATCAGGATAATCAACGCAAAAATCTCAAACAGAAATTGGACAATCGCCAGATCCAGCGCCTGCAATAATAGAAATGCGATGGAGACACCCAACCCGACAATTCCAATAGAAATAACCGCCGAGAGCAGGTCTTTCAGTTCAAGTGCGATGATTGATCCAATAATCATAAATCCAAGTACAAAGATCAACCACGTTTCTACAGGCATTTAATCCTCCGGATATAGTAATGAGTTAATATTCATTTATAAAACTACCCATAACAGTATCAACATTCCCAGCACAATCCACAGATTGTACAGATGCAACTGACCATTATGAATGGCTCTGAATAAGCGGGTAATTGCGAATGAACATCTCCCGCTGATATCGTAGATATCAAAATATTTCTTTTCGGCGCCGTTATAAATAGCCTTCAGCGGTTTCATATCACGAATCTCTTTATAAAATTCCGTGCCGAGAACCCTGAAATGCTCCAGGGCATCCATGCCGCCGAGGTAGATAGCATCCAAACGCACTTTGCGGACGCCCCAGTAGATAATCAGTCCCAAAATCAATGTTGTGCCAAACAGCAAAACCACCAGAATAGGATTGTAATAACCCAGCATTTGCGGTACGCTGAATCCGAATTCGCCGATCACCGGTAGAATTAATTTTGTAATCGGAAGGTGTATTGCCCACAAACCGAAGATGACACATAGTGCTGCTAAAATTCCGGTGGCAAGCCACTGATTCAGCGGTGCCCGGGAAATATTATCCCACTTTGCCGGTCTCCGCCCGAGAAATATGGCATGAATAAATTTCATAAAGCTGGCTAATGTCAGCGCACTGCCGAAAACCGCCAGGATCAGACAGACCAACAACCAGACCTGGTAACCGGGTGCAACCCCTTTTGCCAGGTCCAGGATTCCCTGATAGATCATCCACTTGGAGAAAAAGCCGTTGAAGGGCGGAATGCCCGATATGGCGAGTGCACCAACCAGCGCAAATCCGAACGTCAGCGGCATTTTACCGCCCAAACCGCCTAGCTCCTCCAACTCATTGGTACCGGTCTTCTTCTCGACGGAACCGAGCGCCAGAAAAAGGTTTGATTTATAAATCGTATTATTTATCAGATGAAATAGTCCCCCGATCAGGGCAATAATACTGCCGCTGCCGATCCCGAGAATCATATAGCCCACCTGGCTAACGGCATGAAACCCCAACAGTTTGCGACCATTGTGCTGGATCATCGCCATCATTACGGCAAAGATAATCGTCAAAGCGCCGATCGTCATCAGGAAAAGATGAATCCCGAAATTCAGGGCAAACAGAGACCACACGATTCGAACGAAAAGATATATGCCCAATAATTTATCGAGAGACGCCGGTAAAAAGGCGACCGCCTCAACTGGGGCATCCTTGCTGTAATCCGGAACCCAACTGTGCAACGGAAAACCGCCTCCCTTTGCAAATGCCGCAATCAGCAGTGAAAAAAATGCGGTGTACGCCAGTTCACCGCTCAATCCGATTTTCAAATTCCACAAAGCTCCACCGTTATGCGGCATTAAAAACCAGATCAAAACCAAGCCCAGAATCAGGAACACATCGCTACCACCGACAATAATGAAGGTTTTTTTGGCTGTCTCCGGGGTCGTCTTCTCATCGCCAAGTAGATTAAAAAGATAAAGCGCAATGCCCGACAAGCCCCAGAAAATAAGTAGACTCAGAGCCTGCACGCTGAGTACCGCTCCATTACAAAAAGCCAGCGTCAACGGATACAAGACATAATAGGGCTTCTGAATCTTTGGACTCACTCCCTTCAGGGAAAAAACCAGGATAATAACCGCCAGGATCTGAATGAATGTGAGAATAACCAGCGCCAATTTATCCACCGCAAGAACAGCCACACCCTGGATTACTATTTCGGCAACCGGATTTATAAACAGCTGATAATTGAGAATAAGCAGCCAGACAAGTCCCAGGGCAGCCAGGATTTTCCGTAAAATAACAGGTAAAAATAGATTTAAAACCGCTATGATTAACGGAACGAGGACGAGTAAACTCAATTGATTAATTGCCATGGATTGTCCTCCGGATTCGTTCGGTTTTTGTGCGGGAAAGACCCAGCAGGTCAAGGGTATGCGGGTCACGGTTTTTGTCAACCACTTTCAGCGACCGTTCCGTGCAGCAGTAACAGGGGTCCACCGAAGCCAGGGTGATCAAGGCATCCGCAATGGGAATTCCCTTGCAGGATGCCTTGAAGCTAGGAATATTCACATAGCTGGGCGCCCTGACTTTGTGCCGTATCGGTCGGTTGGTGCCGTCGGAACGAATGTAGTGAAAAACCTCCCCACGTGGTGCTTCATAGCGACCGATTCCCTCCCCCGGAGAGATTTCCTTCACATTGTTCAGCACCTGACCGGTTGCCGTTTTTAATTTATCAAGACATTGCCGGCAAATTTTAATTGACTCTATAATTTCCAGTACGCGTACGACCAATTTATCATAGACATCACCGTTGGGCAGGACAATTCGCTCAAATTCCACCAGATCATAGGCATCGGTGGGTTCGTCCAGACGCACATCACCGGGCACTCCCGATGCCCGTGAGGTTGGTCCAACAGTACAGTAGGCGATCGCATCCTCTTTGGTCAATACACCGACCCCTTTCAGGCGGGATTTTAAAACCGGATCATCCTTGGCGGCTTTGGCAATCATAACCATCTTGCGCTCAATCATATCGAGATGTTTATGCAGTTCCACCAGCTTCTCAGGATTTACATCCTGAGCAACACCACCGACCCGCATCATGCCGTAGTGATTCCGGTTTCCGGAAATAATCTCAAACATCTCCAGAACCGGTTCCCGGTATTTCCACGCCCACATCCAGAGGGTGTCGTACCCGATAAAATGTCCCGCCAGCCCCAGCCACAACAGGTGACTGTGAATCCGTTCCAATTCCCCGACAAGACTGCGGATGTAGCGCGCCCGGAGAGGAATCTCAATATTGTCAATATCCTCAATCGCATGAACACAGGCAATCGGATGAGAAGTCGAGCAGATACCGCAGATTCGTTCCACCAGGAAAATGGACTGCGTGAAGGTTTTCATTTCGGAAATGTATTCATGACCGCGATGCATCCAGCCGATTTCCATATCAATATCAACCACCGTTTCGCCATCTACCGTCAATTCAAAATACTCAGCCTCTTCAAGCAGTGGATGGAACGGACCGACTGGAATCTTGTTTGCTTTCATGCGCCCTCCTTGAATCTCAGCGGCTGTTTGACATTACCCGGATTGTTCAGCGTCAGCAATTCTTCCATGCGCGGATGCCCGATGAATTCAATGCCCCACAAATCGAACATCTCCCGCTCAATCCAGATTGCGCCGGTGATGATCGAGGTAATGGAATTCACTTTCGGATTTTTCTTATCCTTGATCACCACCCGCGGACAGAAATACTGCCCCGTTTTGTCGTTGGAAAAATGATACAATATCTCAATTCCGTGATACATCTCCATTGCGGTTGCCGTAGACAGACGGCAGCCCATTTTATGAAAGAGATAATCGGCGACTTCCGGCAGATTGTCATTGCTGACATTGAAATAGAAACGCCGCTTTTTCTCAATCTTGGCGTGAATTTTATCGCCCATATCTTTGATAAACTGCTCAACTTCAGCCATTTAATACTCCTACCAGTTTTGCCACCGCTTCGATCATCGCTTCGGGTTTCGGCGGACATCCCGGGACATACATATCAATGGGAATCACTGTTTCCCGCTTTTCCGTAATGTTATAACTATCCTTAAAACAGCAGCCCGAGCTCACGCAGGTGCCGATTGCTACGACAAATATCGGTTTCGGCGCCTGCTCATATATCTTCTTGATTCGCGGTGCGATTTTCTTGTTAAAAATGCCGGTCACCAGCATCACATCGGCATGCCGAATCGAACCCACCAGCTTGATTCCCAGCCGCTCCAGATCGTATCGCGGCGTCAGCAGATCGAGAATCTCAATATCACAGTTGTTGCAGGGTGACCCACTGGCGTGAAAGACCCAAAGCGATTTTGCCAAGCGTTTATTATACCATCCCATATTAAACTCCCAATACGGCTAAAATGACAGCGATAAAAGCCAACGGCGAGGCGTATTTCCAGAAAAAGTTCAGCGTGGTATCAATGCGAATCCGCGGATTTGTATTTTTAATAATAATCATCACCACTACGATCGCCAAATACTTCAGCAGTGACCATAAAAATCCGAGTCCCATTAGATTAAATCCGCCCAAAAAGAGCACGACCAGCAGGAATGGAAAGATCACATACATCATGTAATGATCCAGTTTCCAGAAAGCCAGCAGCGGACCGGAATATTCCATAAACGGACCTTCCACGATCTCCGTTTCGGCTTCAGGAATGTGAAACGGCGCCAGGGTCATTTTCGCCTGAATGCAGAGCAATCCGATAATAAAGGCAATAATTCCCGACGGCGACCCGATGATCGCACCGGCATTTTGCTGATAACTCAGAATCTGGTCAAACTGGACCTGATAGCCGGATTTTACAATCGGCACTAAAAATACGAGTATGAATGCCAGTTCATCCGCCAGTAGCAGTTTCATCTCCCTGCCCGCGCCGATACTCGAATAGACGTTTCCCGTTGCTGAACCACCCAGAATCACCATCACCGAAAAGGTCATTGTCAGGTACATCACCACAAACATGTCACCGGCAAAACCGAGATTATAGAAGAGTGCCATCCCGATAATAGTAGCAATCAGTGTCAACACGGCAAACGCTGCCAGTGGCGCAAGCACAAAGACCGATTTCACCGCATCCTTGACGATAATCGTCTCTTTGCCGAGCAGTTTGAAAAAATCATTGAAATTCTGCAACAGCGGCGGTCCGACCCGGAATTGAAACCAGGCGCTGACTTTGCGGTCCAGCCAGCCGACCAGCAATCCTGCTATAGCCGTAAAAAGCATCCCCGGAAATACAAGAAGGTGAAACAGAATCATACCAATCATACCTTATCCTCCTTTTTCCGCCAGTGATGACTCTTGATCGCCAGATGATCGCCGTAGAGATAGATTTCATTTTCAGGATCATCGGCGTCAATCGGCTGCATAGTGATCGTCCCCGCCGGTGCTGTCCGGCAACAAGCCGGCTGATAACCGGGATCGGCTTCCAACTGTTTCAGACAGAAATCACATTTTGCCGTAATGTAATTGATCACTTCGGGAAAAATCGTCCCGAAGGGGCACGCCAGAACGCAGCTTTTGCAGCCGACACAGCGCATATTAAAGCGCTTGATTAGACCGTCTGCCTGGCGTTCCAGCGCCTCTTTGGGACAGGCGGTCACACAAAAGGCATCGCTGCATTGCCGGCAGTACACGGCAAACTCGGCAATTTCCAGCAAATTGAACTGACCATCGTTTTTACGATGATAAAAATACTCGCATTGGATCTTAACCAGATCCTGGCTGGAAGCGATCAGCGCCGGAATATCAATAAAAAGACGTTTCATTCCCAGATATTCTCCTCGTTTTTGATGATATCGTAAGTAAACACCGGGCCGTCTTTGCAGGCATAGTACTTTCCAATCACACAGTGCCGGCAATGTCCGATACCACAATACATTTTCTTTTCCATCGAGAGATATATATTCGAATCTTCGTAGCCGTATTTCAACAGGTCAAAGGTGGCAAACTTCATCATAATCGGCGGACCACAGACGACGACAGGATTACCCTGTGGATCTATGTTGATTTTATTGAGTAGTTTGGTGATAAGGCAAACTTCCTCGTCCCACTTTTCACCGTCGGGAACACGGTCAACCGAGCGCAGGAAGTTCACCTTATCTATTCTCCTCCATCCATCAATATGTTGTTTATAGATCATATCATTCGGGGTACGGGCACCGGCTAAAAAGGTGATGCTGTTGTAATTATCAATCCGATCCAGCAGTGAGAGAAACAGTGAACGTGTCGGCGCCATCCCGACACCGCCGCCCATGATCAATATATCTTTGCCTTTCCATTCATCAATGGGATAATATGTACCGTAAGGTCCGCGGACACCGACCCGGTCACCGACTTTGGTCTTATGGACATATTCGGTAACAAACCCGGTTTTCATGATCGTTACATCCATTTTGTCGGCAATGCTGTGAGACGACGACGGCGTAAACGGTCCTTCTCCGATATTGGGAACCGTCAACTCAATAAATTGACCCGTTTTAAAAGGAATCGGTTTCGCCGGTTTGATGCGAATTGTCCGAATCGTGGGCGATTCGTCAATAATTTCAAAAATTTCAGCGGATGTCACTTCATAGGGATTCGTCGCCACCATCGCTTACTCCTGACCTTTGGGTAATTGCAGATTTTTTTGCACTACGGCTCTGAATTCAATTTCCCCCGCACAGACATCGGTACAACGTCCGCAGCCGGTGCAGCCGATCGCACCGAAATTGCTTTTCATGTAATCAAACTTGCAGAGATAGCGATTCCGAAATCGCTGGTACATTTTGGGACGGGGTGTATCGCCTCCGGCGACCCGGGCATAGCCGTTCAGCTGACAGGAATCCTGACTCCGCACTTTCACAAATTCAGCGCCCGTGGTTTCATCATTGACGATAATACAATAGCAGGTGGAACAGATATTGGTACAGCCGCCGCAGCCGACACAATTCTTCGCATCCTCTATCCAGTTTTCCAGGTCCGCTTTCCGCAAATTTTCATACTGATTTGGTCGTTCATACGGTCTGTTCTGCTTGTTCAGTCTTAATTCGATCTCCCTTCGGCTCTTTTTTACTTTTTCCTTATCATCGCCCTGAGGTTGCGCTAAAGTGACCTCCTTTTTCAGCAAGTTGAGTAACTCTTCCCCTTTTTTTGAACCAACGGTGATCAGATAGGTCTGACCGATTTTTGACAGATTCAGATCGTAATGCTGATCGTTGTAGGGTTTTCCGCCCACCAGTGTGCAGTGACAGCTGGGACTGATATCCGTACAATCGGTACTGATGAGTGTCGTCAACTCCCGCCAATTCTGGTACATGGGGTCCACAAAATCGTCATTAATCAGCGCTCTGTCTAGGATTTGGAGCGCCGCCATATCACAGGCTTTGACACCAACAATCAGACGCTTTTTCGTCTTATCAACGGGTATCAAATTTTCTCTTGAGAAATAAAATAGCGATCGAAGCGGATCAATCGTGCGGAAAGCGTCAAGGACCGGTTGTGAATCTGCCCTGATTATTTCAAACAGATACTGCTTTTCTTCTTCCGGATTACTCGATCGGCGTGGCACGATCACCTGCTGAAATCCGCCGATTGATTCCTTTTGACATTTTTTCAAAAACGTAATGAAATCTTGTGCATTTACGATCATTATTAGACTCCCACACACTCGCTTTTCTTCATCTTGCGCCTGTCTCCCAAGCTAATTGTCTAATTTTGTCAATCATTTTTTCCGTTTCTGTGGATTTATCGAAGAAGTAGTCCGCACCCAGTTCTATGCATTTTGTCTGGTACTGGGGATAGGGATAATCGGTATAAATGATGACCCGCATATCGGGATATTTCTCCTTGGCGGTCTTTAAGACATGAATACCGCCTTCGCCGGGGATGCGAATATCCAGAATCATCAGATCGGGGCGTTTCTTTTTTATATCCCGGATCGCCGATTCCGTATCAATACTCTCCCCGACGATAGTCACGTTCTCCATCTCCGCCAGAATGGTCATCAGGTGATTTCGCAGAATTTCCGAATCGTCTACAAGCAGGACGTTCATAAAAATTCTTGATGATTAGGATTAGCCATATATTTGAAATGTAACGATCCAAATTCCGGCATTCAATCAGACGAATCCTGAAAAATTTGTCAGATATTTGGAGATCCTTTTGTAGGTGTTTGTCCTACAGGACTACTGGATGTGAATAATGTGATTTAAGTTTATTCGCGATGTAACCCAGTGGAATATTTCTGGCGGAACTCCACAGTCAGGAAACTCGGGGTTATTCATGAGTTTATCAGAAAACCGTGGCGTAATCAAATAGAATGATTTGCCGCGAGATTTATCCTGTGGATAACAAACTCCATCACCCAATCCCGGCTTTTAATCCGGAATAGCTCTGGTCAGGTCGTGGAATAGAAAATTTCTGACGCTCATTCCGGAATCGATTAATCCACCTCATATACCATGATCCGCTGGGCTTTGCGGGCAATGGGAAAGAGATGTGCCAGTTTATAGCTCAATCTGGTCCCCGGTCCCAGATTGACCAGTTCTTCATTCTTTGTAAAGTAAATTTCTGTAATGAAGCGAATTCCCGGAACCCATCCTGCCATTTCCTGCGGATCGTCAATGCCCCAGTAGATTTTCGCACCGGTTTTTTTCAGAGAGGGGTGTTTTCTGACCTGCCTGGCGGTGTATTTGCTGTAGGCATCAAAAATCAGGGTGAAGTGACCGACTCGTACACGCAATTGTTCCAGCAGCTGCTTTAAATCTGCTTCCTGAAGATACATGAAAAGTCCTTCGGCGATCACCAGAGAGACGGGGCTTCCCGCCGGAATGGAATCAATCCAGTCAAATTCCGTTACTGACGTAGCAATCAGGTGATAGTAGTCATTTTCTGCAAAAAATCGCTTTCGAATTTCGATCACTTCCGGAAAATCCAGATCATACCAATCCACCGCGGGACGGTGCAGGCGGTCATAGCGACTATCCAGACCACAGCCCAGATGCAGAACCACTGTTTTGGGATTGGTTCTGATAAAATCACGGGCAAAATTGTCGATCAGTTTCGCCCGTAAACAGAGCAGGGTATTTGTTTTGCCGGGAATTTTTAAAGAATCAAAATCGTAGTCAACGCTATTTACAATCTCCATAGCTTTTTTATCATAAAGTACAGGACGTTTTTTCCGACTCTCGAGGGCTTTCCCGTAAAGCGGAACCAGCAGAGTCTCTTTTTCTTCTGCAAGTTGGACTAGACTGTCCGGCATGCCAAGCTATTTCCCTTAATTCGAATCTTTATACTGATTATAGAAATGAAAAAGAAATTGAACCGCCTTGGGAAACGCCATCCACATCTCCAGAGTTGATGCAACATAATGAGCCGCTTCGTCTTCATCGCCAAAAGAATAATACTCACTCAATTCGTCCGGATATTCTCGATCGGTACAGAGGATTTCGATTATGTATGGATTTTGGGAAATGGCTTCCAGTAGTATCTCCTGAGTTCGCCGGACGCCCCCATATTTTTTGAATGAATAGAGGAAATAGGTATACAGCCAGCCGAAAGAGACCTCGTTTTTGAATTGCATAAATAATTGATAATATTCTTTATAGCGATGTTTCCGCAGCAGCAGCGGCGCAAGGTCAAAGCGAATCCCCTGATTATCGTTGGAATTCAGTCTCAACATATCCTGATACTCGGCAATCGCTTCATCGTCGCGACCCAGACTGAGCAAGGCATAGGCGTATTTATCACGAGCCCGCATATAGGGGCGCGTAACGTTGATCCCCCAGAAATGACCGACACTCTCTTTAAAATGTTTCTCGCCGACATCACGCTCACCGGCTTTTACGGCTTTCTGATACCAGGCAGCCGCCACTTCGGCATCTTCACTATTATCGCCGTAGTAGATATAAGCATCCACGCAATCGGGATAGATTTCCAGCGCTTTCTGCGCCAATTTACGCCCCTTTTCTTCTGATTCCTCGTAAGCGCGGTACATCAGTTGTTTTGCCTCGAGGCGCGGCGTCATATTCACTCTTTTTCGTAATTTTTCAATCGGAAGATTCATGACTGAATCAAGGATGCGTTTGATCTCTTTTTCGTCTTTTTCCGCACCTGATTCAAGAATAGCATTGATATAATCAAAGATCTCTTCACTAAGTAATGGATTCGGCAAAACGGATTTTCCGGGGTCTTTTTCAGCCATAGAGTAAATCCTTTTTCTATCCCGGCTCTTTTACCAGGTTATGCCGAATCGCATAGCAGATCAATTCGGCGTTGTTTTTCAGCCCCATTTTCTCCAGAATGCGGGCACGATTGGTGCTAATGGTTTTCACGCTGAGCGACAGTTCCTCGGCAATTTCACCGACAGTCATTCCTGATCCGATCAGGCGTAGCACCTGAAATTCACGGTCTGAAAGCGCCTCATGTCCGACTTTGCGATGGTTTTCATCCAGCGAATCGGCGAGTTTCTCGGCAAGATTGAGGCTGACATATTTGCGCCCTTCTGAAATACGCCGCACCGCCGAAATCAACTGATCCGCCGCCGACTCCTTGGTCAAATATCCCGACGCACCGGCTTTGAGGACGCGGATCGCATACTGATCTTCCGAATACATGCTGAGCACCAGTACTGGCAGCGTCGGATTATGCAATTTGATATATTTCAACACATCCAGTCCGCTGCGCCCAGGCATGGAAATATCCAGCACTACCAGATCAAATTTATCGAATTTTATTTTCTCGATTACCTCCGGTCCGCTGCCGGCTTCCCCGGCGACAACGATATCAGACGTCTCTTTGAATATCTGTTTCAGTCCGTCCCGGACGATGGCATGATCATCGGCAATCAGTACCCGAATCATTTCTCTCCGTCCTGAATTGGCAGTGTAACTTTGACTGTGGTTCCCATATTTTTTACACCGCTGATGATGACTTTTCCACCCCACGGATTGACCCGTTCCCGCAAACCTACCAACCCCAGCGATTTCGGGCTATGAATCTGATCTTCGGTAATGCCGATACCATTATCCCTGATCTCCATGGAAAGCAGGTTCGAATTTCGATGCAAACCGATATATATTTTCGTGGCGTTGGCATGCCGGACAACATTCGTCAGCGCTTCCTGAAAAATGCGGAAAACGGCAATGACCCGATCCTGTTCCAGCTGAAATTCATCTTCATTCAGTTCCAGTTTACACTCGATGCCGGTACGGTTTTGAAATTCCCCGCAGTACCACTCCATCGCTGCCTGGAGTCCCAAATCATCAATCAATCCGGGACGCAGTTCCGTAGAAATTCGTCGCACGGTCTGGATTGTGGTATCCACCAGAGCGGACATGGACCGAACCTTTTGCACCTGTTCAACCTGTTCGGGAGAGAGCCGTTTTTGCATCCAGATCAGGTCCATCTTCAGCGCCGTCAGCGACTGACCCAGCTCATCGTGAATCTCCCGGGCAATAATCAGTCTCTCCTCTTCCCGAACCGTCTGAAGATGGCTCGCCAGATTCCGCAGCTGATCGCGGGATTCTTTTAAATCACTTTCCGCTTTTTTGCGGTCATCAATATCAATCACGACTCCACGCAATCCAACCGGTTTGCCATTCTGAATAATGGCATTGGAATAAAAAAGAGAGTGAAAGGTCGTCCCATCCTTACGCTGCGAAATGTACTCATTGCCCCGACTCGGATTGCCGTTTAAAATAGAGTGAATATTCTCCCGAACCCGCTCCCGCTCCGACGCAACAAACAGCTGAAAGAGATTAATCCCCTTGTCGAGTTCTTGCTTGGAATAACCAAAGCTCTGCAGACCGTATTTATTGGTAAACGTTAAATTGCCTTTCAGATCCATTTCATAAACGGTTTGAGGCAGTAGGTCAACCAGTTCGCGAAATCGCTTTTCATTTTTTATCAATTCATGCTCAGCTTTCATCAACCTTATTTCGGCTTTTTCCAGTTCCTTGATCCGGGATTTCAGCGACCGTATTTCAGCTTCTAACGTTTTTATTTTTTCACTCGGTGAATTCATACGATTTATTCAGGAAGTTCAAAGGCTTCCAGCAAGGCATCCTTCGCCCTGTCTAAGTCCTCTTCACGAACAATGCAACTGATGCTCGAGATGCTGGTTGAGATGCCTATTATGTTGATATTATATTTACCCAATTGCTCACACATCTTGCCGGAAATTGTCGGTTTCTCTCTAAAATGAGGACCGTAGACCACCAGGATTGCGATATTATCGTACCATTTATCGCCCCGTGCCCGGACAATCCCCCGCATTCCCGCCAGTAACTGCCGCACCTTTGCCCGGTCAGCGGATTTGAAACAGAAGGTAATATCGGCGGTTCCCTCCAGATTCTCGCTTTCGGTGATGAATTCAATGTTAATATTATTTTTACCCAGAACCATCAATACTTTTCCGGCAACGCCCGGTTGGTTGGGAGCCGACAGGATCGAGACCATTGTCAGTCCTGTAGTCTCAAGAATACCGCCGATTTTGATTTTCTCCGTCATAGGTTTACGTATTTTTTCCCAGATATTTCTCAATGTAGGCAAGTAAGGTATTGGGCATGACCGGCTTTTCGATAAACTCATTCACCGGCAGCGTTTCATCGTCTTTATTGTATTGGTAACCAGTTTGCTGAACAACGGCGGTCAGCATAATAATCGGAATATCGGCAATTTTTGGCGTGGATCGAATCTTTTCGGCGATGACAAACCCCTCATCCTCTGTTCTCATCATTACATCCAGAATCACCAAATCGGGCTTTTCCCGCTCAATCAAACTATAACCCCGTTCGCCATCCTGAGCATCAATAACGACATATCCGTGGTTTTCCAGGACGATGCGTAATACTTCGACAAGGTCAATATCATCGTCAATAATCAGAATTTTATGTGCCATTCTCTTTTCCCTTTCAATATCGGTCTGGATTGTAAGATAAGACAATTTTTCTGGAATATCCGCATTTTTTTCAGCTCGTTGATTTTATTTATTCACAAGTTTACGGATATGATCCACCACCTGATCTATATTCTCACCGGATTTCGCCGAACATTTCAGAATCCGGCTATCCGGATGAATCTGGTGAATATTTTTCTCGAGTATTCCGACATCCAGCTCCAGATACGGCTGTAAATCAATTTTATTGATAATGGCGGTATTGCAGACGCGGAACATCAAGGGATATTTGAGCGGTTTATCTTCACCTTCGGTGATGCTGATAATGACAAAATTGTGATTGGCTCCCGTATCAAATTCCGCCGGACAGACCAGATTGCCGACATTTTCGATAAATACCAGGTCCAACCCGTTCAAGTCAAACTGCTGCAGTGCCGGCATAATCACCTCGGAACCCAGGTGGCAATCACCACCAAAAGGCTCGGTATTAATCTGGGAAACCGGAATCTCAAATCGTGCAATCCGCTCCGCATCGGCTGTTGTGGTTATATCACCTTCAATCACCCCGATGCGGAGAGCGTAACTCTGCAGAACCGGAATCACCTGCTCCAGCAGGCTGGTTTTGCCCGACCCCGGCGAACTCATTATATTAATCAGAGTAACATGATGGGTTTTAGACAGTTCGCGGATTTGATCGGCTAACTGATCGTTGGCTTCGAGTACATCTCGGACGATTTGGATTTTCATTGGGTTGTCTCTTTCTAATCTGCTAATTCAATGCTATCAACATACAGTTCATTCCCGCTGAGAATCTCGATATTTGCCGAATGACATTTTTGACAGTAAAATTGCGGTTCCTGTATTTTAAACTGATGCTGACAATCGTTGCACTTTACGACAATATCGTTTTCTCTGATGAGCAGTTCCGACTCCTCCAGCTGGGTATGGCGTTTTTTCTGAATGTTAAAACTGAATCGCAGAGTTTCAGGGATAATTGCCCGCATCTGCCCGATGACAAGCGCAATTTCCCGAACCTTTTTGCGCACCTGCCTGCGGACAAGTTCTTCATTCACAATTATAATAATGTTCTGAGCAATCTGGAGTTCGTGCATACAGAGAGAAATTTAACAGAATGCGGTAAAGAATCAATGTTTATCATTTAAGACGGGGTTCCCTTTTATGCCGGTCATTTCTGAAGGGTAAATCTCTATTGCGGAGTCTTTCCATCGTCGTACAGGCATATTTGTTTTATAATTAGCAGATTCTGGGCAACATTTCGCCGGATAACATATCTATAATCCGCGAACTGCCGATGTGGGTTTTGAGAATTACTTTACCGGGCGGTTCTGGGACAACTTCACCGATGGTGGCGGCATTCTGGTTCCCGGGCAGAGATTTCAGAATCTCAAGAGCGTTATCGGCTTCTTTCGAACTGATAATCAGCAGAAACTTGCCCTCATTGGCAAGATAAAGCGGATCAAATCCCAGCGGTTCGCAGAGTCCCTGCACTTCTGTGCGAATCGGCAATAATTTCTCGTGAATCAGGATTCCAAACGGCTGATCTCCGGCAAATTCATTCAGCGTCGTAGCAATACCGCCGCGGGTTGGGTCCCGCATAATACGGATTCCGTCCAGTTTCGACAACAGCGCAATAATCTCTTTATGAATCGGGCGACAATCGCTGCTGATCTGAAAAGAGACCGGAAATTCCTCGCGGGCTTTGATAATCGCTGCCCCATGATCGCCGATAAAACCGTTGATAATAACGATATCGCCGGGTAAAATCCGTTGTACCCCCAATTCGATCCCTTCGATCCGATCACCGATACCGGCGGTATTGATAAATATTCCATCGGCAGCGCCCTTTTCTACCACCTTTGTATCACCCGTAACTATCTGAACATCAGCGTATTCCGCCGTTTGCTTCATGGATATCACGATCTTTTCCAGATCGGCGATAGGGAATCCCTCTTCGATGATCATTCCACAGGAAATCCAGCGCGGAATCGCACCGCATACCGCTAAGTCGTTCACCGTTCCGGAGACAGCCAGTTTCCCTATATCACCACCCGGATAAAAGAGCGGCTTGATGACATGTGAATCGGTGGTAAAGACAATTTTTTCAGAATTCACCTTTACAAGCGCACCGTCACTCAACGGATTCAATGCCGCATTACCAAAGTATTCGAGAAATAGTTCCCGGATCAGGGTGTGCGACTGTAAGCCACCACTACCATGGGCAAGTGAAATAACATGATTCATGGATTCAACTCGTTTTCGACATATTTAAACCAGGTAGCGCAGGTGCCTTCGCTGCTGACCATACAGGAGCCTTTTGGGTCTTGCGGATTGCAGACGATTTTGAACAATTTACAATCCGTCGGTACCTTCACTCCCCGCATAATGTCTCTGCAGATGCAACCGGCGCACTCCCGCGCCGGCGGTACGTCAACGCTAAATTTAATTTTGGCGTCAAAATCGTGGTATTTTTCGCGAATATTCAGTCCGCTGCCGGGAATGATGCCCAAGCCTCGCCATTCCGCATCAGCTTCTTCAAAAATTTCCCACATCAACTCCAATGCCTTAGGATTACCACTCTCTCTGACGCTGCGGCTATACTGATTCTCAACATCTGCCCGGTTTGAATTTATCTGGCGTAAAATCATCAATATCGTTTGCAGCATGTCCACCGGTTCAAAGCCGGAGACGACACAGGGAATATGATAATCCCGGGCGATAAAATCATAGATATGCGTCCCGGTGATCGCCGAGACATGCCCGGGACAGATAAACCCCTGCAAATCAACATCACCGGAATCCAGCAGCGCTTTCATCGCCTGAGGCATCGTCTTATGTGCCGAAAGAACAGAAAAATTTTCGATTTTATGCTCAAAGGCAGACTCAACAGCCGCCGCCACTGTCGGTGCGGTCGTCTCAAAGCCGATGCCCAGAAATACGACCTCTTTCTCAGGATTTTTTTCCGCAATACGCACCGCATCCATCGGCGAATAGCAAACCCGAATATCGGCTCCTGCACCTTTTTCCTTTTGCAGTGAACTGCTGCTGCCCGGAACCCGAATCATGTCGCCAAAGCTGGCGATAATTACATTCTCCTGACGGGCAATTGCAATCGCCTGATCAATATACTGCACGCCGGTAACGCAAACCGGACAACCCGGTCCGCTGATCAGATGCAGATTTGTCGGTAACAGCTTATGGATTCCGTATCTGTAAATTGTGATCGTGTGCCCGCCGCAGACCTCCATTAACTGGATCGTTTCGGTGCTAAATTCCCGGTCTATTTCGGTGATAATGGCTTTCACCAATTCAGGATTCCGATATTCATCAATGTATTTCAGCACACTAATCTCTTTTCCGCTGCTGTTTTTCCCGGTCAAAATCGGCAATATCCTGCCAGATTTGCAGGGTTTCCAATGCGGCGGTTTCGTCCAGTTTTTCAATCGCGAATCCGGCATGCACGATGATATAGTCACCGACTTTTACATCGGGGAGAATCGTCAAATTTGCCCGGTACTCAACGCCACCGACCTCCGCAACGGCTTCTCTGCCGTTGATTCGAATCACCTTCATCGGAATCGCTAAACACATTTTATACTACCCTGCTGATTTTCCATATGTTAACCATGCATTGGCGACGCCCACCTGCCCGAGTGATATTCCGCCGTCATTACAAGGAACCACGCTATGAGTATAAACATTAAATCCCTTTTTCTCAAGAGACTTTTTTAAATGCCGCAACAGGTAAACATTCATGAAAACTCCGCCGCTCAAAACAACATCCCTGATTCCGGTTTTAGCACTGGCAATTTCCGCCCACATTGTCAAACCACGACAAAGACCGTTATGGAATTTCAGTGAAATCCGGTTAATCGAGGTGTCTGCATGAATATCATTGACGAGCTGCCGAATCATCTCCGACCAGTCAAGTATCAATAATTTTTCGCTTTCAACCACCCTAAACTCGTAGGCGTAATTCTCTGGCTGCTGAATCAGTTGCTCAAACTCCACCGCCGGCTGACCTTCGTAATTGGCGATATTACGAAGTCCGGCAATCGCTGCCACACCGTCGAATAGCCGTCCGCAGCTGCTGGTAAGCGGCGAATTAAAATTTCTCCCGAGCATGGCTAAAACCATATCAATTTTTTCGGAATCAAAATTCTCAACAAAAGGAATATCAGCAAGCTGCTCGCCGAATACTTCATAAAGATAGCTGATACCCATTTGCCAGGGATTTTTGATTGCCGCCGCACCGCCGGGCATCTGACAAGTTTTGAAACAGCCGAGGCGTTCAAATTGATGGTATTCTGCCAATAGCAGCTCACCACCCCAGATCGTCCCGTCGTTGCCGTAGCCGGTTCCGTCCAGAACAATCGCCAGCAATTTCTTGTTAATCTTATTATCAAGCATACAGGATACAGCGTGGGCATGATGATGCTGAACACCAATTTTTCGAAGATTATGCTCCTTTGAATAGTCATGCGCGAACTTTGTGCTGAGATAATCGGGATGTAAATCGTAGGTAACAATTTCCGGCTGAATGTCAAAAATATTCCGAAAATGCTCAATGCCCTCTTCAAAGGATTTCAAAACCGCCAGATTTTCCAGATCGCCGATATGATGCGACAGATAAACCGCATTATCCTTCGCCAATGCAAAGGTGTTTTTCTGCTCTGGTCCGCAAGCAAGGATATGACGGTTAAATTCCCAGTCCAATATCAATTTATCCGGTACATATCCCCGTGATCGCCGGATTGGATACATTTTACTCTGAAATTCCCGCACCACCGAATCATCACAGCGGATATGGATTTCGCGGTTGTGGGTCAGGAAATAATCGGCAATCGAACCCAATCGTTGAAAGGCATCATCATCCTGGTAGGCGATTGGTTCGTCGCTGATGTTTCCGCTGGTCATGACAAGCGGTTTTTTGAAATATCTGAATAGTAAAAAATACAATGGTGCATACGGCAGCATAGCACCCAGATTGTGATTATTTGGGGCAATGCTTTCCGCCAAGTTGTAAGATTTCTTTTTTCCCAATAAAGTAATCGGATGCGCGACCGATTCCAGGAGTTCTGTCTCCTTTTTATTCACGCGGCAGATTTTCTTTATTGAATGAATATCGGGAAACATCACCGCAAAGGGTTTGTCTTCGCGATATTTGCGTTTGCGCAATGCCGAAACCACTTTTTCGCTGGTTGCATCACAAGCCAGATGATACCCGCCAACGCCCTTTATTGCGATGATCCGATCATCGGTAAACAGTCGTTTCAGGGACTTGAACAATTCCTCGTATTCCGCTGATTTACAAGCCGTTAGGATTGTCTTCCCGGTTTTTTCTTTCAATTCCAGATGTGGTCCGCAAGCCGGGCAGGCATTAGGCTGGGCATGAAAACGGCGATTTGAAGGATCGTCATATTCAGCCTGACAATCGAGGCACATTTGAAAGCGACTCATCGTTGTTTTCGGGCGGTCATAGGGAATATCCTGAATGATCGTGTAGCGCGGACCACAGTTGGTACAATTGATAAAAGGATATAGATAACGCCGGTTCTTCGGGTCAAATAATTCTGCCAGACAGTCGGGACACATATCCAGGTCCGGAGAAACAGCGGCGGATTTTTCACTTTGTTGCAAGCTCAGGCGGATTTGAAAATCTGAAAAATCAATCATTGAAGCAATTATAGCGGAAGAGTAACTGGTAATTTTACTTCTGGACGGCGGATGCGCTTTTATTTCCGATTCAAAAGATTCAAGCCGCTTATCATCGCCTTGAACTACAATTTTTACACCAGAGCTATCGTTATATACATATCCTTTCAGCCGGTATTTCAGTGCCAGATTGAAAATAAAGGGGCGGAAACCAACCCCTTGAACGATCCCTGTGATAATTATCTCTTTACTTATTTTTTTCATACATCATTTAAAAATCGAACCAAGTATAAGAAATCTTAGTCAATTGAGCAAAGAATAGATTGACATCGAGACAATCTGTTTTCAGGGTAAAAACCTCTTTTTTGGGTATGTCATTTTCATCCTTCTCGTACTGTAATTCTGAACGCAGTGAAGAATCTGCTCGGGTAGCGGCGATCAAAAAAAATTAATAGATAAAATTGCGCGGGAATATCTTTTGGGGATAAATCCCCTTTTTCATGGACGCTATTCCCAGTCCCCGGGCTCAAACCCGTGGCTATTCATGAGTTTATCGGAAAATGATGGATAGTTTGAAAAAGATGAATTGCCACGGTTTTCAAGCCGTGGATCAAAAACATTTATAAACGTCCCAGCACTTGATCAATCACCCAATTGGTCGGCGCTGCGGTTCTGCCGGTACTGGGGCATTTTCCCCACCCGCTAAGTTCGTCAACAATCGTCTGAATTAAAGGCTGCTGGATATGCTCCGGATGATCAACTTTATACTCTTTATAACGATGTTTGGTATGGACAAAAAACGGAGAATCGCCAAAGGTTGCGTACCGAATTTTACCTTTGGAACCAACAATGTCCGTCTGATCGAGATTTTCATTAGCCGTAAAACACCAGATACCCGAACCCAATTCGCCATTTTCAAATTTAAAATTTGCGCTGACAATATCTTCGACTTCATATAAACCAGCCTGATTTTCGGACAGACCATGCACCTCGGTGATAGCGCCCAGCAGATATTGCATCAGGTCAATCATGTGCGAACCAAGGTCACAGAAATAACCGCAGCCGGCGATTTCCGGATCAATGCGCCAGTGATACTTGCGATCACGATCAATATCGGATATTCTACGATAAAAACGAACATTCACCGCCCGTACATCCCCAATATCACCCCGTTCAATTATCTGTTTAATTTTCAGAAACCGCGGTAGTGCACGACGATAATAGGCAACGAAAAGCGGAACCCCGGATACCGCGCAACCATCAATCATTTCCTGACATTCGGCATAATGACATGCCATCGGTTTTTCTACATAAACCGGCTTACCAGCCCAAGCGACCCTGAGTGTATATTCCCGGTGAAATGCCGGCGGCGTAGCAATATAGACCGCATCCACTTCGGGATCGTTGATCAGTGAATCGGCGTCATCATACCATTTCGGAACCTGATGGCGCTGAGCATAATCCCGGGCTAATTGACGGTTCCGGCGCATGACGGCGATTAGTTCCGAATGTTTCGCCTTTTGAAAAGCCGGACCGCTTTTGTGCTCCGTTACATCGCCGCAACCAATAATCCCCCAGCGGACTTTGTTCATCAAATCTCATCCTTATATAAAATCAGCCACCGTCTTACTGATTCTGGCGCACATCATCCTTGATCCGCTGAATATGACCGCGACCAAGCCCTTTTACTTCACAATCCAGTTCAAAGTATCTTCGGATTTTATCGTCATCCAAAATCCCGAAGCAGTCAATAATTGCCGCCGGCTGACCGATTTTCTCGACTACATATTCGGGATTAAGATCAAGATAAGCCGCATGCCGGACCGCGAGTATGATGGCTTTGACACCCTTGAGCGCTTTTTCCAGATTCGGTTCAATGCGCAGCTCTTTCAGTTTTTCCTGATTCCGGAAAAACCGCGCCTTGCTGTGACCGGGAGTCGGGTAGCTGTCCTGCAGTTCAAATTCCCACCAATGCTGAACATAGGGATCATGGACGCGAATCCCGGCACCCATTTCCGTCAGTTTACGGACGATAATTTCCGAGCCACTATACCGCGTATCGCCCACGTCTTCCCGATATGCTGCACCCAGTACGAGTACTTCCGCAGCGGCGATTTGCTCGCCCATATTCCGCAATGCATCCCTGGTTAATTCAGCAACATGCAATCCGCGGGTATCGTTGATATCAATCACCACGGGTGTGATTTTAAAAATATCATCATTCCAGCCGAGAATATGTTTATACGCCCAAATGCCCAAACCACCGTCTTTCGGCAGACAGTAGCCGCCGATGCCGGGACCGGGAAAAATCATATTACTATGCGTCGGACGAACCTTAATCGCATTGATGACTTTGATTAAATCAACGCCGTTTCGCTCCGCAAACAGACTCCACTCATCCAGAAACGCCAAAATCGTAGCCCGATAGCTGTTTTCCACAATCTTAGCGGTTTCCGATTCTATCGGGCGATCCATAACCGTCAGCGGAAATTTATCCGTGTTTAGAACCTCATTCAGAAACTTTACCACCTTTTCACGAGCTTTGTCATTAATTCCGCTGCAAACGCGCCAAAAATCGCGAATACTGGCGACATAATTGCGACCTGGCATCACCCGTTCGTAACTATGAGCTAAAAGCGGATCGGACTTAATACCGCGTTTTTTAAAAATATCTTTCATAATTGGGAATGCAACATGCTCCGTGGTACCGGGTGCCACTGTCGTTTCAATTAGTACCAGCGTCTCCGGCGAAATATGTTCGGCAATCACGCCAATCGATTTTTCCAGCGCCGCCATATCGGTCTGTCCGGTGCGGACATTTCCCAGATCATCTTTCAGATAATCGCATTGCACATCAACGATAACCACATCCGCCAGTTTCAGTACGTCGTAAGTATAAGTGGCGATCAGGGTCTTTTTCGTTTTTACGCAACGCTCGATCATCGGGTCCACTTCGGGGTCTTCGGCTTTGACCGGTGAAACACCCCTATTCAGCAAGGGAATTTTCCAATAACTTCGCACACTGGGACGCTGCATCCCGATCACAAACTTTGAAGGATTGCCGTTTTCATCAACAGTATCGGCAACAATTGCCGCCATTACAGCGCCGACAAATCCCACTCCCATCACAACAACGATTTCACGACCTTTTTCGCATTCGCTCTGTACCCGCTCTTTCAGCATTAAAAACTCAGACTGATACTCATTTTCAGTTGGAATTCTGAATTTCTCACCCGCCGGACTAATCGAATATTTTTCCTGCATTGCTTCTCCTTAAAAATTTTTAAGCGGTAATTCCCTTATATACATTTGGCAGTACTACATTAAACCTGCTCAAATATTCACAGAATATCCATAAAATTCAATATTTTTATCGGAAAAGGTATTTTATTGAAATAGGTTTACCGGTGCGGCGCGATCCGGTTCGATGCAGCGCGGTGAGTTGTTTTGCACATTATTGACATACGCTGACACAGGGTAAGCCTCCAGTTCACCGGAATAGGGTTTCAGAATTTTCAGAGCCTCACTGAGGCGGTTGCGGTCACAATGCAACCAGATATCCAGCTGATCCGACTGTAAAACTGCCGGCATCCGCGGATGAATAAATTCCAGGTTTTGGCTTGCCGCACTTGTGATAACGGTATAAGTATATACCGAATTCCCTTGATAGTCAGACACTTGCGACCACAAACCAGCCATCGGCAAAAT
>DSAS01000126.1 GCA_011046365.1 Fidelibacterota bacterium | reverse complement strand
TTTATACAGGCTGTTCTGATCCTTCTCTTCTTCCGGTGCTTCGACAACGGGCAACGACCAATTTTCCTTTTGGACCTCTTCGAGTGGTTTGGTTTTCAGTTTGGCGAACATATCGCTCAGCGCCGACGCACTACCCTCTCCGGCAGCCGAAGATGGCGGAGTTTTCTGTGGTTCTTCCGGTTTCGGTGCTTCTGCGGGCTCTGCCGCCGTTTCCTCTGCGGTATTCGGCTCGGGCACCCTTTCCGGTTCCTCTGTCTGAGGTTCCGAATCCTCGCCATTCTCTTTTTCCAATTGCGGCTCCGGTTCGATTTCAAGGTTCGGTTCAGGTTCCTCTTCTTCAGTACGCTCAATTGGACCCAGATGAGCCTCTTCTTCACTTAAAGCGGAGTGCGCGACGGTGGCTTCGGGAGCCTCAGTTTCCGGCTCCGGCGACGGCGTCTCTACCGGTTCGGATGCCTGCTCTGTTTCAGCCGGTATGGGTGCTTCTTCAACCGGTTTCTGCGCCACAGTTTCCTGGATTTTGATTTCCGGTAATTGGATATTACGTAAAATATCACGATCGGCGGCTGCGCTTATCCCGGCGGCTGCGGTGCGGGCATTATCATCATAAGGATTCAATTCCAAAATTTTCTCGTAACAGGCTTTCAGCGCTCCCGGGGGTAACTGCTCCCTGCCGATCTCAATCAGCAGAGCGTAGGCATCCAGGAAACCGTAATCCAGCTCGACAGTCTGTTTCAAATGTTCGATCGCCGCGGATATGTCCTTCGTTTTTATTTCCGCCAGAGCCAGCAGGAAATAGCCATAGGGCGACCGGGGGTCTTCGGTAATGACCTTTTGACAGACCGTCAGGGCTTCGTTCAGCATATTTTGCCGAAGATAGAGGTCCGCCAGCAGCAGACGCAGCTGACTGCCTTCATGGGTTTGAAGGTAGGCTTCCAGTTCGGATCTATTCTGTAAATCCATGGATCACTCCTTTTCCAATCAATAACTCTCGGAATTTATCATCAAATGGCGACAAATCAACTCTTTTTTAGCTTTTTCAAAATTCATCCCAGCAGCCCCTTATCGGCGAAACTGCTGGATTGATTACCGGCAATTATCAAATGGTCCAGGACAGGAATATTCATCATCTTGCCGCTCGCCACCATCTGCTTGGTCAAATGGATATCTTCAGGGCTCGGTTCCGGGTTACCGCTGGGATGATTATGAATCAGGATCACCGCCGCCGCCGATGCCAGGACCGCTTCCCGGAACACCTCCCGCGGCGTCACCACTGACGCATTCAGAATTCCTTCGGAAATAATGACATCTCTGATCAGGCGATTATTGCTGGCTAGCAGCAGCACCATGAAAATTTCTCTGTTCAGGTCCCGTAGCCGGGGAATATACAGACGGGCGACCTCTTCCGAAGAGCGCAAAATTTTATCCGGAGCTGCCGATTCTGCAATTTCCAGTCGTCGCGCCAGCTGGACAGCCGCGGCGATGGTGACCGCCTTGGTCTTTCCTATGCCCTTGATCTTTAATTGTAAAATATCCTTATAGTCCATCCGCGCCAGGTGATTCAAACCGCCGACCCGGCTGAGCAGTTCGCGGGCAACATCCAGTGCCGAATTGGGACCTGCCCCGGAGCGGATCAGAATCGCCAGCAGCTCTACTTCGCTCAGCTTCATCGGTCCGTATTGCATTAATTTCTCGCGGGGTCTTTCGGACTCGGGCCAGTCGGTGATAGGCAGGCGATAATATGTTCGGGTCGGGTCGCGCATCTTCTTTCACCCCGTCCGGCTATCCAGCACAAAGGTCACCGGACCGTCGTTGTTCAGCCGGACATCCATCATGGCGCCGAATTCGCCGGTCTCAACGTGCTTCGCTTCCGCTATTGCCCGGCGGATAAAATATTCATACAGCGCTTTGCCTTTAACCGGTTCTGCCGCCCGAATGAAACTGGGACGGCGCCCTTTACGCCAGTCGCCACAGAGGGTAAATTGGGACACCACCAGCAAGCTCCCGTTGATGTCGGTGAGCGAACGGTTCATTTTGCCCTGGTCATCATTGAAAATCCGCAGATTGACAATTTTATTGATCAGAAAATCGGCATCCTTTTCCGTATCATCCTGGAATACCCCTAGCAACACCAGCAACCCCGCCCCAATCTCGCCGACAACCCGGCTATCAACGTTTACCGAAGCCTCTTTGCAGCGTTGAATCACGGCGATCATCGCTCCACCCAGACATTTTCATCGCCCAGCCGCTTCACCAGCGCGGTAACGAACTTTTTCCGGGGGCTCACCTTTAACTCGCTGCGGACCACCCGGATATTATCTTCGGAAAATTTAAGATGAATAAGCAAACCGCAGTCGCCGGGGTTTTTCTGCGCCAGCTCCTTAATCTCATTCAGTAAAGCGTCATCCACGGACTGACCATTAAGCCGCAGATGTACTTTCTTGGAATTTTTATCCATATAGCCGTCCAGCGGGCAGATTTCCTCGGCAATGATTTTACCTTCGTCGCCGGTGCGGCAGCTGACTTTACCATGCACGAAAACCGGTTTGTCCAGCTGAATGATTTCATTGTATTTGCTGAAAATATCGGCGAAGGCGAGCACCTCCAACGTGCCGTTCAGGCTTTCGAGTTTAATAAAAGCCATCAGGCGGTTTTTGCGGTCCATTAGTTTTCGTATGCCGGAGATCAGCCCGCCCAGTTTGATGCTGGCTTTGTCCAGGCTTTCCAGTGGTTCCGTAAAATCGTAATTGGAGAAGGATTCGATCTCCGTCTTGTACTGCAGGAGCGGATGACCGCTCAGGTACATGCCCACCGCCTCTTTTTCCCGGGACCAGCGCTCGGCATCTCCCCAGGGCGGAATGTCGGGCAGCTTCGGTTCCTGCAAGACCGATTCCGGTTTTCCGGCGCCCAGGTCAAACAGACTGACCTGGTCATCGTTCTGCTCCTTTTGAACACCCCGGGCGTACTGAATTGCCGCATCAATGGCTTCAAACTGTTGCGCACGGCTGCCCTCCAGATCATCGGTTGCCCCGGCGGCAACCAGGCTTTCCAGCGCCTTGCGGTTGACGCATTTGAGGTCCAGCGCACTGACAAATTCAAAAAGAGTTTTAAACGGACCCGCCGCTTTACGCGCCTCCACTATGCATTCCGCTGCACGTCCGCCTACATTTTTAATGGCATTCAAGCCGTACCGGATACCGCCGTCTTCGGGTGTAAAGTTGACCTCGCTCCGGTTGATGCTGGGTGGCAGGATATCCGACCCCATGCTGCGGACTTCATTGGACAGAATAACCACCCGGTCGGTATTGTTCATTTCGCTGGTCAGGTTGGCAGCCATGAACTCCGCCGGATAGTGGGCTTTCAGATAGCCTACCCGATGCGCCAGGACCGCATAGGCAGCGGAATGACTTTTATTGAAACCGTACCGGGCAAATTTCTCGATTAATGCAAAGATCTCTTCGGCTTTGCCAAGGGGGATACCCTTCGCGCCGGCGCCATCAAGAAACTCTTTTTTCAGTTCGAACATGGTGATTTTTTGCTTTTTCCCCATGGCGCGCCGCATCAGATCGGCTTTAGCCAGCGAGAATCCGCCGATAGCGCTGACAATCTGCATAACCTGTTCCTGGTACACAATGATGCCGTAAGTATCTTTCAGAATCGGTTCCAGATTGGGGTGCAGATAGGTGATTCGCGCCCGCCCCTGCTTGCGGGCGATGAAGTCATTGATCATTTCCATGGGACCGGGGCGGTAAAGCGCATTCATGGCAATCAGGTCTTCGATGCCGGAAGGCTTCAGTTTTTTCAGATAATCCCGCATGCCCGCCGATTCAAACTGGAAAATGCCGATGGTCAGCCCCTCGCCGAAGAGCCGCAACGTTTCCGGATCATCTTCGGGAATCGTCTCCAGGTCCAGTTCGATGCCCTGGTTCCGCAGAGCCGCCAGGGTATTATCTATGACCGTCAGATTGCGCAGCCCCAGAAAGTCCACTTTGAGCAAGCCGATCTTATCAATGCTTTTCATGTCGTACTGCGTCGTCACATCCCCATTGGATGACTGGTAGAGGGGCACATAATCGGTGAGTTCACCGGGGGCAATCACGACACCGGCAGCGTGGGTCGAAGAATGCCGGTTCATCCCCTCCAGCACCAGTGAAATATCAAACAATTTCCGGTGCGCTTCATCGAGTTGTGACGCCTCGCGCAGCTCCTGATTGTGCTCCAGCAATTCTTTCAGGATCACATTGGAACCTTCAGGAATCATTTTGGCAATGCGATCAACTTCGGGCAGCGGCATGCCAATGACCCGTCCAACGTCACGAATCACCAGGCGGGCTTTCATTTTCCCGAAAGTAATAATCTGCGTTACGCTTTCGGCACCGTATTTCTCTTTGATATAATCAATGACCCGGTTGCGTTTTTCATCACAGAAATCAATGTCAATATCAGGCATGGAAATCCGGTCAGGATTCAGGAAACGCTCGAAAATCAGTTTGTATTTCAGCGGATCAATATCGGTAATCTCCAGGGCGTAGGCGACAATACTGCCGGCTGCCGAACCACGTCCGGGACCAACGGGAATTTCGCTGGTTTTGGCAAAATGCACAAAGTCCTGTACGATCAGAAAATAGCCGGCGAAGCCCATATTGGCGATCACACTCAGTTCGTAATCAGCCCGTTCTCTGATTTCCGGTGTAACCTGCCCGTAGCGTTTCTCCAAACCGGTATAAACGAGCTCTTTTAAAAATTCTTCCGCGGGTTTATCCTGCTTGTCCGGCGGCAGCGGGAATCTCGGCAGAAAGTTTTTTCCGATATCCAGTTTGACATTGCACTGCTCGGCGATCCCGAGTGTGTTCTCAATAACCTCAGGATCGTCCGGAAAGAGTCCCGCCATCGCATCGGCGGATTTCAGGTAATATTCATGGGGTTCGTAGCGCAGGCGGTCGGGATCGCTCAGCTCCTTGCCGAGCCCCAGACAGAAATGTACATCATGAGCCTCCCAATGCTCAGCCCGGGCATAATGGGTATCATTAGTGGCGACCCGCGGCAAGCCGGTTTCTGCGGCTAGTTTTTTTGACAAAGTATACCACTGCTCTTCATCTTTGAGAGAATGGTTCTGGACTTCAAGGTAAAACCTGTCCCGGAAAATCTCGCCGAAATCCAGCGCCGTCTCCTTCGCCCGCTCATAATCTCCCTTCAACGCCAGCCGCTGAATCTTGCCCTGAATACAGGCTGAAGTGGCAATCAATCCTTCATTATATTTGATCAGCAATTCCCGGTCAACCCGGGGACGATAATAATAACCTTCGAGGTAAGCCAGACTCGCCAGCTTGATTAAATTTTTATACCCCTGATTGTTCTGCGCCAGCAGGAGCAGATGATAATAGCCGAAGCCGCCCTGACTTTTGGGCTTTTTATCGAAGCGGCTCTTTTCCGCCACATAGACTTCACAGCCGATGATCGGCTTGATCCCCATTTTCTTCGCCGCCGTATAAAAGGGCACGACGCTGAACATATTGCCATGTTCGGTCAGAGCTACCGCCGACATATCCAGCTCTTTTATCCGCTTGAGTAATCCGTCAATGGTTTGCGCACCGTCCAGCAGACTGTAATCGGAATGATTGTGAAGATGGACAAAACCGGTCATCTAATACCTTCCCAGAAAAATTGCCAGTAAACCAAAGAATATATCGGCTTTCAACAAAGCTGCCAACCGCCCACAATTTTCAGCCGAACTGTTTTGACTTAATGAATATAAAAAATAACCCAGCGGAATTTCAACACTAAAAATCAGCACCAGCAGATAGTAATTCCCGTAGATATTCAGCAAAAAGGGCAGCAGCGCACCCAGCATCAGCAGAACGGTTATTGCCGTAATCAGCAGCCGGGTTCGGAAAACCCCGCAAATCAGGGGTATCGTGCGGGCTTTCACCAGGCGGTCGCCTTTCATATCCTGGATATCTTTGACGATCTCGCGTATCAAATTGAAGCCGAACGCCAGAAAAAAGGGCGGAACACCTTTGCGGATATCACCAAATGCAGAGGCGGCAAAGAGAAACGCCATTCCCAGGATCAGGCTGACAAAGAGGTTCCCCCAAAAGAGGCGCACTTTAAAATAGAGACTGTAGCTGATCAGAATAAAGAGCGCGACCCCCATTATCCCCACCAGCTCCCAGGTTAAAACCGGAATGCTTATCAACGTTCCTGCCCCAAACAGGACGATGGCGGTCACCAGTGCGCTTTGACGGGAAATTATCCCTTTCGGAATCGGTCGCCCGGGACGGTTTACCCGGTCTATCTCCGCATCGCAGTAATCGTTCAGGGCATTCCCGGCGCCGGTGTAAGCCCAGACAACCCCTACTGCGAACAATATCCGCCGCCAACCGGGAAATTCATCCATCAGGGTAGCCGTTACCAGCAGTGCGATTCCACCTTGCAGCAGATTGAGTGGGCGCATCAGGCGCAGGATTTCCCAGACCTTTTTCATGCCGCCCTGCTCGCTACTACAATCCGGCTTTCACCGGTATAATCCCTGACAACTTCGCGAATATCAAGATTGTGGTCGTGATACACCTGACAAACCGCACTCTCCTGATAACTGCCGCCAATTTCGGTGAGCAGACAGCCGTCCTCCGACAGCCGCAGCTGCGCCAGCCGCGCCAATCTCCGATAAAAAATCAATTCATCCCCGCCGGGATAAAGCGCAATACGCGGTTCATTACTTTTCACCAAATCGGGCAATGTATCCCAATACTCGCCGGCAATATAGGGCGGATTGGAGACTATCAGAAAAAATGGCGGACCCTCCGGTGTTTCCTTTAAAATATCCATTTTAATCAACTGAAGCCGCTCGGCGACACCGTTAAGCTCGGCATTCCGGGTTGCCGTTGCGAGCGCTTCCGGACTGACATCCAGAGCCACTACCCGGCAACGCGGGCATTCCGCCGCCAGAGACACGGCGATACAACCGGAACCGGTACCCACATCCAGAATATTCACTGATGGGTCATTGGTCTGCTTTAATATTTTGAAAGCTTTCTCTACCAACAGTTCTGTTTCCGGACGGGGAATCAGGACCGCGGGATTGACCTTGAATTGATAGCCCATAAATTCGGTATATCCCAGCACATACTGGATCGGAATGCCCTGCACCCGTTTTTTCAGAAGAGCTTTAAAAGCCGCCAGCTCCGCCTCGTCAAGCGGACGTTCATGGTTCATATAGATATCGAGGCGTGACCAGTTCAGCACATGCCGCAGCATCCATTCGGTCTCAATCCGGGGTGATTCCACCCCTTTACTGCCGAGATAATCATTCGACCATTGCAACAGATCAATGACCCGCCATATTTTTCCGGAATTGTCACTCATCACAACTCTAAAATTTAATCGGGATTTCCCTTGTATCAAGGGATATTCTGTTTTTCTGGTCTGTTTTGTGGAATTCGCCTGCTAAAGCGACTCACCCGGCGCCGTCTGTTTCAGCAGGTCCATGTTGTGGGCGATTTTGACCGCCTCGATCAACTCGTCCAGATCACCCTCCATTACATATTCCAGCTTGTAGAGGGTTAAGGAAATTCGATGATCGGTGACCCGACCCTGCGGAAAATTATATGTCTTGATCTTGGCGCTGCGGTCGCCGGTACTGACCATCAACCGGCGCTGAGCGGCGATTTCTGCCTCTTTTTCTGCCTGCTTATTGGCTAATAGCCGGCTGCGCAAAATTTTCAGCGCCTTGGCTTTGTTTTTATGCTGTGATTTTTCATCCTGGCAGGTGACTACCAGTCCGGTCGGCAGGTGCGTAATGCGGATCGCCGATTCCACCTTGTTGACATGCTGACCGCCGGCGCCGCTGGCACGGTAAGTATCAATCCGCAGTTCTGCCGGATCAAGGTCCACGTCCACCTCTTCGGCTTCGGGCAATACCGCCACCGTTGCCGCCGAGGTATGAATCCGACCCGAGGTTTCAGTCACCGGTACTCGCTGAACCCGGTGGACGCCGGATTCAAATTTTAGTGTGCCGTACACATCATTGCCGCCAACCGAAAAGATGATCTCCTTGAAGCCGCCGATACCGATGGGATTGCTGGAGAGCTCTTCAACCTTCCAATTTTTTCGTTCTGCATATTTGACATACATCCGGTAGAGGTCAGCCGCGAAAATAGCAGCTTCATCCCCACCGGTACCAGCCCGGATTTCAACGATGGCGTTTTTATCGTCATTGGGGTCTTTCGGAATCAGGAGCATCTTGAGCTCCTCTTCCAGCTGCTCCTTGCGGGCTTTCAGGTCGTCAATCTCTTCATTGACCAGTTCTTTCAGTTCGGAATCGCCGCCGTCAAGAATTTCCATATCTTCCTCGATATGCTCCAAAACGGCAAGATACTCTTTCGCCTTTTCAACGATGGGCTGAAGGTCTTTGTGCTCCTTTGCCAGAACTTTATAACGCTCCTGGTTGTTATACACCTCGGGGTTTGCCAATTCTCGTGACAATTCATTATAACGCTGCTGGATTTCGTGGAGTTTTTCTTTCATGGAATTACCTGTTACTCCACTGCTTCGGCTATAAATTCACGCCCGACATACTGATCATAAGACTCGCCAAAAGCGGTTTTCAACGCAATAATCGCCAGCTCCAGCTGGTCATCGGTGGGCGATTTGGTGGTGATCCGCTGCAGCCAAAGCCCCGGTGCCGCAAGACTGCTTCCCAACCATGAATCCTGATGCCTGGCGGTCAGCTTCAGCACTTCATAACCCGCCCCAGCAACCAAGGGTAACAGCAACAGATGAAAAACCAGCCGCAGCGGCAGGGTAATATTCCCCACAATCGCGATAATCACCGTATCAATCAAAGCATACATCAGAATTGACGCCAGCAATACAATAAAGATGAAACTGGTACCGCAGCGGGGATGAAAGGTCTGATAGTCCCGGGTATTTGCCACTGTCAATTCTTTGCCGCTTTCAAAGGTATAAACGGTCTTATGCTCGGCACCATGATACTGAAACAGACGCTGGATATCTTTCATCAGCGAAATTAACCAGAGATAGACCAGAAAAAAGACGATCCGCCACATTCCGGCTACCAGATTAAACAGCAGCGCTTTCTTCTCGATACTCAGCAGCTCCGTCGTAATAAACAGCGGCAGAAAACCGAACAGGAAAAAGCCAAGCGCCAGCGCAAAAATCATCGTCAGTACAGAGATTAACTTATTCTCCTTTTGGGGCGTCTTCCCCTGTGCCTCCTCTTCTGCCCGGATGGCAACATCCGCCGAAAATTGCAACGTCTGCAAGCCGATTTTCAGCGATTCAAACAGCGCCACCATGCCCCGCAAAACGGGACGCCTGAGCAAGGGTATTTTTTCCGTTGCCGACTGAAATTCATGGCGCACGGTCTCCACCGAACCGTCAGGTTTGCGAACCGCCGTGGCATAGGCGCCCGGCACCCGCATCATCACGCCTTCGATTACCGCCTGCCCGCCGACAAGTATTTTCTGATCCATAAAATTACACAAAAAACAGCGACCCCTTCCTTGGAGAGAAGAGGTCGCCCTATTTAAATGGTTTGCTAGCCCTTGGCTGCCGTACGATTGTACTTGCGATTGAATTTCTCAATCCGACCGGCGGAATCAACCAGCTTCTGTTTCCCGGTGAAAAAGGGATGACAGGCGGAACAAATTTCAACTTTCAGATCGCCGATAGTCGAGCGGGTCTCAAAGGTATTGCCGCAGGCACAGGTTACGGTACACTTTTCGTATTTCGGGTGAATTTTCGGTTTCATTGGGAAATCCTTAATCTAGCATAGTCATTGAATAAAGCGTGCAAATATACGATATAAGAGCCGATAAAATCAAGTGAATAAATCCCGCACCGATCAGGGTATTCATGCGTGAAAGCATAATACTCCGGTCCCTGATTACTCTTTTGCATTATGATCTGTAATGTTGTAAATTTTCCTGCTTTTTCACGCCATCCTAGCTCAGCTGGTAGAGCAGCTCACTCGTAATGAGCAGGTCGTCGGTTCGACTCCGACGGATGGCTCACCCCACCTAAAATGCAATAATAAGCAGGCCGCCGGCTCTCTGCCCGACTACCGCATTCAGGCGGTAACTCCGACGGACGGATTTACTTTATCTTAATCGCAAACACTAAAAACAGCAGCACCGCCGCAATACCGACCAGCGCCACCCCCAAAACGCTACTGCCCTGAAACAGCTCACCAGTCCCTAAAAACATGAGAACAACCGCCATGATTGCCGACAAAATCCGCAGTAGCTTCTTCCGGCGGCGCTGTATCTTTTTACGGTGATGGTGCGAAACCAATGATCTTCCTCCCTGGTTTAATTTACGCCCCAAATCCGAATTTCTCAACTTGACCTGTCAGCCTGCACATAGAGCTGACCGCAGGCGGCGGCAATATCCTGCCCTTTGCTGCGCCGCACCGTCACGGCAAAGGGTGCTCTGTACAATTGTTGCAGAAACCGGTTCAGTTGATCCTCGGAAGGGGCTCTGTAGGGTAGGAACTCAGTTTCATTGTAGGGAATCAGATTAACCTTGCAGGGAATCTGTGCCAGCATCTTGACCAGCCGCCTGGCATCCGCTGCCGAATCGTTATACCCTGCGATCAGGATGTATTCAAAGGTCACCCGCCGGCGGGATTGCTTCGTATAATGATGAATCGCCGGGAGCAATTCACGCAGCGGATATTTTCGGTTAATCGGCACCAATTCGTCCCGCTGGAACTCGGTTGTCCCGTTGAGCGAAACCGCCAGTTTATAACGATGCCCTTCGTCGGTAAATCGCCGGATTTGCGGGATAATACCGGCAGTGGAGATGGTAATCCGCCGGGCGGCGATCTCAGGTCCCAGCTCGCTGTTCAGGATACCGGCAGTTTTGATCACATTGTCATAATTTAAAAAGGGCTCGCCCATCCCCATAAATACAATATTAGTCGCTCTGATATTCAGATCGCTTTGGATCAGTAACAATTGATCAATAATTTCACCAGCTGTCAAATTCCGTTTGAAGCCCATCATCCCGGTGGCGCAGTAAGGGCAGGCGACGGGACAACCGACCATTGTTGAGAGACAGACCGTCACGCGGCGCCCCGCGACCAGATAGACCGCCTCCACCGCATGACCATCCTTCAGGCGGAAAAGGTACTTGACACTATCGTCCTGGCAGGATTCGCGCTTATCCTGAATCTCCAGCTGCGAAAGATCAACGATTTCAGCCAACTTTTTCCGCAAATCCCCTGAGAGGTTAGACATTTCTGCAAAACTGCAGACGTTTTTAGCGTACATCCATTTGTAAATCTGCCGGGCGCGAAAAGGTTTCTCACTGATGCTGGAAATCCATTTATCCAGTTCCGCTAAATCCAGCCCTTTGAGGTTTGTTTTTTCCATTTTCCTGCAATTTTACCAATTGCAAATTAAATCTTTTCCGCTATATTCAAAACAGAAAATCCCGCCTTTCAATCTCCGGCGCAGGCTTAATCTGCATTGACATTCACGGCGCCTCCCAATAAATTACCCTTCAAATGAAAATCTTTCGCCGATTCAAATTCCTGCTACCAGTTTTTCTGTTTTCGTCGCTTACCGGACAAGCCCTGCGGTTTATCGGTGAATATCCCACGGCTAACGGTCTGATCGAAGTGGTGGTGAAATGCGACTCAACCGGCATAGTTCCTGAACTATATGTCTTTGCCGATCGTCTTGCTGGGGCTGAATCAGTAAATTCCGCAATCATGATCCGGCGGGATCAGACCCTGCTGATTTCCGGTGACAATCATCTGCTGGGACTCTTTTCTCCAGCCGAACCCCCGGCTAACCACACCGAACCGCGCCCGTTTGAATTTTACGGTTTCAGTAATTCGATTCAGCCGGATTTTATCATTCGGGATTCCTGGCTTGACACCGGCAGACCGCCGACCTTCTTCCCGAACACCGCCAAAGAGGCGGTTTTGCAGGTCACGCCCAACGGTGATCAAATCAAATTTTACAACCGTCACGGTCGCCTGGTACGAACCAAGCGATTCGCCCAAAACCAGCCCCACAATTACGAAACCCCGCTGGTCCGCTTTAATGCCGACGGCAGCCGCCTGGTCTTTTTTACGAGAAAAGCCGACATCGAAACCGGAACGCTGACCCCTATGCTCTATCTGCTGTCGCCAATCGGTGAGGAAATCTGGCAGACCCGCATTATATTAAAAACAGTGGCGGCGCTGGCAATTTCCGAAAGCGGCAGGTCGGTAGCCGTCGCCGGTCAAACCCTGCGCCCCGTCGGAGCCCAGGCTCAGTACGCGATTTTCATTTTCGATAGCACCGGTCGAATTCAGAACAGCCTGCCTTACCGGGCAATCCAAATGGCGTTCAATCCCGCAGAAGACCGGCTGCTGATTCGCACTGCGCAAACCGTCCAGCTGATTGATCTACAGAACGAAGGGATTATTTTTGCTCATCGTCTCAGCCGGGCGCGCCGGGAAATCGCCGATTTATGCTTTTTGGACGAAGCCCGCTTCATCATCTCACTGGGTACGATCAATTTTAAAAACGGTCAGCCGGTCTATGACAATCCCGCCATCCGGCTCTACTTACACGACGGCAGGATGCTCGCCGAAAATCAATTTCCCGAAACGTACTCCCACCGGGCAAAAATTATAAAAAGCCGGCTCGGGAATCAGATAGGCTTCTCTCTGCAAAACAGGTTTATTATTTTACAGGTAACCCCAAAGAATCAGGAGTAGCGCCAATGAATTATGTCTGGTTAATATTAATGGTCGTGGCTCTTATCGTCGGAGCAATTAACGGCAATCTGGAAGCAGTCACAACCGCCGCCGTAGAATATGCCGAAGTCGCTGTGGACATTTCCCTGGGACTGATCGGCATTATGGCTTTTTGGCTGGGAATTATGAAAATTGCCGAAGAGGGCGGCATTATCAAAATTTTATCCCGGGCGATCCGACCGATTGCCAAATTCCTCTTCCCGGAAATTCCCCCGGATCATCCCGCCATCGGCACAATGTTGATGAATATCATCGCCAACTGGCTGGGTCTCAGCAATGCCGCCACACCGCTGGGGCTCAAAGCTATGAAAGACCTGCAAACGCTGAATAAATCCGAAGATACAGCGACGAACTCGATGGTTATGTTTCTGGCATTGAATACTGCCAGTATAACCATTATCCCGATGACCATCATCGCAGTGCGGGCAAAACTCGGTTCCGCCAATCCTTTTGAAATCATCAGCACCTCGGTTTTTGCGTCCACCTGCGCCACGATAGCGGCAGTTACCGCAGCAAAGCTGCTCAAACGTCTGCCGGGAATTCGCAAAAGTAATCCCAACCGGGAGCCGGAAACACCTGTGGAGAAAGGGGGTAACAATGTTTAATACCTTCGCCTATGCCGCGGCTGACACGGTTCGGCAGATCGCTGCTCAAACTGCCGCAGCTGCCCAGGAATCCCTTTTCGTCACCATCATGAAAGGATTCTCAAATCTGGCGGTTCCCATCGTGCTTTTTGTTGTCATTGTACTGGGATTCACCAAAAAGGTCAAAGTATACGAAACATTTATCAGCGGCGCCAAAGAGGGTTTCTCGGTCGCCGTTAATATCATCCCCTATCTGGTCGCTATCCTGGTCGCCATTGGAATGTTCCGGGCTTCCGGAGCGATGGCGTATTTGACCCAAATTCTGTCGCCGGTAACCAATCTGATCGGACTGCCCGCTGAAGCACTGCCAGCCGCCCTGATGCGACCGTTGTCAGGCAGCGGATCCCTCGGTATCATTACCGAACTTATGACCAAACACGGTCCCGATTCTTTTATCGGTCGCCTGGCTTCGACCTTTTACGGGAGCACGGAAACAACCTTTTACGTGATTGCGGTCTATTTTGGCTCGATCGGTATCCGCAAGACCCGGCATGCGATTGCCTCGGGACTGATCGGAGACCTCGCCGGGTTGCTGATGGCGGTCTTTATCTGTCACGTTGTATTTGGTTGAAAAAGGAAAAAAAGAAAACGATAAATGACCAGAACGGTAATAGCAACTTGTCTGGTCAAAATTTAAAGTTTATTGCCCTGGATGCGGATTGGGACGATCCAGTGTTTCAGGGTCTTGAAGACGCTTGATCACTCCCATCGTCAGCAAACCCGCTTGAGCACCGTCCACTATCCGGTGATCGAAAGTTCCCGTCAGCGGCAACATTTTCCGAATCTTAATCTCCCCATCAATAACAACCGGCTTTTCCACAATTTCCCCCATCGTTACCACCGCCGGAATCTTCCCGATGGGAAAGAGCGCCACCATTCCATAGGACAAGCCGAAGGAACCGATATTGGTAATCATAATGCTGCCAAAGGGGTCCGCCGGAATTTTCAGAAAGGGAAATGGCAGACCCAGGTCAAATATCCAGAATTTGATAATCACGAACAGCATGCGCCGAAATGGCCAGGGAATTTTCGACAGAATGCCCTTGGACGCAAAGGCACCCGATTCCTGCCCGTTGCGCTTCTGTGCTGCTTTTGCCACCACAATATCGGCAATCTCTCCCGCCGATAAATCCTGCGCCTGCCGCACAATCAACCCGGTCATGTCTTTCCCTTTGACGTTCACCGTGACAAAAACATCGGCATCCTTGCGAAACACCACATGCCCCCGTCGCACAAAACAGTTAACATCGGGCACATCCTCGTACAGCGTCCGGGCAACCGCCGCCGTCACAAAATGGGTGATTGTCAGGCGCCGTCCCTTTTGCTTTTCTGCTTCAATATAGTCCACAATATTGCTAACATCGGCGTCAAATATTCCGTAGATTCGGCTGTCCACGGGCTGTTTATATACCGCAATTGCCAGCTTTCGCCAGGCTGTGGTGTACTGCTCTTCCAAAATTAGCCTCCTTGCGTTGTATCCCTCACCTCACCTAATTTAGCTAATTCACAATAAAAGACGAATCATTTTATTGGACCCCGAAAAATGACTTTTTCATGGACAAGCTAGTGCCACTGTACTATTTTATTACAGGAAAAAAAGGAGCTCATCATGCCGCCAAAATCAATTCTCATTGCCATTTTGCTCCTGATCTGCCAACCGGTTCGCAGCCAGGATCAAACAGCCGTTCCCAAAATCTACACTATGTCCAACCGGGAAATTGACCGGTTGCTGACCGAAGTCAGCCAAAAGAAGATGACCATCACCGGGCGGATCAACTACTTTTCCGAAATGTTTTTGGGCATGCCCTACAACCTGACCTGCACTGGCGACGGTCCCTATGCCCTTTATGAAACCCGCCCACTGGTGAACTTCGAGCAGACAAACTGCATGGTTTTCTGCGAACATGTTCTGGCACTCTCGATCTCCGACAGCTGGGATAATTTCTTCAACAATCTGCAACAGATCCGTTACAAGGACGGAATCATCGGCATGCGCACCCGCAACCATTATACTATGGCTGACTGGCTGCCGGAAAATCGCTGGCTGCTGGAGGACATTTCCCGCAAAGTGGGGGGACAATCCACGCAAACATTGACGCGCACCATTTCACATAAAACCTTTTTCACCAATAAGAATATCAGCGACTTGCGCTATGTCAAACCGGACCGTACGATTACCATTGATTATGTCCCCAGCGAACATCTGCGGAACATTAAAGGGAATCTGAGAGCCGGCGATATTCTGGCGCTGATTTTCGCTGATAAAGACGATATATTTTCCGCCCACATGCTGCTGGTCGCCGAAAAAAACGGAAAACTCCTGATCCGGGAATCCTCCAACAGCAAAATGACCACCTTTGATACGCCTTATGACGAATGGGCACACAGCATTCACGTAAAAGACCGCTATGCCGGGCTGGGTATTATGCGGATCAGGGAGGAGCTCAACCAGCCGGGAAAAATTATTCTGCCCTGGAACATCGGACAGCTGAAAAAACAGACAAAATAAGTCGCTTGTCCGGCAACCGGTTTAAAATTTATACCCGGCGTTAAAATACAGAACCGTTTGTTTATCACCCGCTTGGTAGGCGCTTTTTTCACCACGACTAAGAATGATTTCGAAAAGCCCCAGCGCCGTCAGATATTTCACTCCGACGCCGTAACCAGGCAGAAATCGTCCCTGAAGCTCCGGCTGAAAAATATCATTTTGATAATCAACAATCATATTGCCGATCAGTGCAAGATATAGATTCCGGCGCAATTCATAACGGTAATCGAGCCGGACCGTCGAGAGCGTTGTCGCCAACAATTGATTGTATTCCATTCCGATACAATCCGCCGGACCGCCCAGCAGAATAAATTTGTTGGTCAGGCTGTCCATATTGACATAACCGTAATAGCCAAACATGTGCAGCGTATGCCGGTGCGCAAAGGTTTTATAATAATCCACCGAAACATCCATCTGCACGTAATCGCTTTGCAGATTCTCTTTCTGAAGGCTCCGACCATAATGTGCATGAATCATCACCCCCCGGCGCGGTATCAAGGTATCATCGAGCCGATCCACATTGGATACAAATCTCATTTTCCAGAACTCATCTTTCCAACTCGGAAATTTCACCGGATCTTTGACGGCGACAACCGGTCGGAAATTTGCCCATTCGTAATTCCAGGCGGCTTCCACATTCCAATAATTTTTATACAGCAATCCAAGCCCGAAACCGGTCTGAACATAGCGGTTTTTATAGGTTGCCGATTTGCCGCCTTCGGCATCATAAATAAGCAGATCAATGTCTTCATAATCCAGATTCACAAAGGGGTAAAGCGGATAATCCAGAGTACGCGACGGGTAATACGCCAGCGAACTGATTTTCTCTCTGCCGATGAATTGAATCTCATTCTCGATTCTCAATCCGGGAAACGGACGATTCATCACCAAAAAATTTAAAGCGGCGATCAGCTGATAATGATTATCAAAGCGTAATCCAAGCCGGATTTTTATTTCCGGACTCTCCTTGACAAACAGCTTGAACCGGATACTGTTCTGACCGGCGGACTCAATTTCATAATAGATTTTTTCAAAATAACCCAAACTGTAGAGATAGGTGATGCGGTCTTCGATCTGGGAGTGGATAAAAATATCGCCCGGTTTAATACCCAGCAGCCGGTAGATGAAATCAAAAGGCAGAATTTCATTCCCGTAAATGTCTACACCGTAGATTATCGGTCGCCTTTTCTCCCTTAGTAAAATATTTAGTGCAATCCCATTGCTGTCAAGCTCCCTGGTAAAATAGCGGACGTAGTAAAAATCGCCGGTATCCCGCAGTTTCTCCAAATAATATTCGCTAGAATCAGGCGAAAAACTATCTCCCTCCTGAACCCGAAAAACTTCGCGCAGAGCTGTCTCGGGAATAGTATGATTGCCACTGAATTGAATTTTCTGAATCCGGGCGGCTGAATCGGGCAGCTCCGCCTGCCGATAATAACGGTTACTGCGCAGCTGCAAGCTGTCCCGCAACGCAATGATTCCCGGCTCCGCTTTTTTTGCGGCTTGCTCACCGGCGGCGATGATCTGGATAACTTTCCTGTTGACAAAATCAGCCGCTCCCAGCCCGTACAGCTTGGTATCAATCAGGATATCCGCATCCTCTATGTTTTTATGCATGGTTTTATCCCGCAGAATATTAAATGATTGCGTCAGCACATCAATCGTGCTACGGATCTCCTGAATTTCTTTATTGGGATTGCCTACAATCGAAGCAATTACAATATCGGCGCCCATATTCCGGGCTACATCCACAGGCAGATTGTTCAGCAGACCACCATCTACCAGCAGCGAATCGCCCCATTCCACCGGGCTGAAAATACTCGGTACTGCCATCGTCGCCCGCATAGCCTTTGCCAATGAACCGTGCTCCAAAATGACCTCATTGCCGGTGATCAAATCCACCGCCACACAGCGAAAAGGAATCTGCAAACTGTCAAAATCCTGCGCCTCGGCATAATCAAAAACCAGTCTGGAGAACAGCAGGATGATATTCTGACCGATAATCATTCCACCGGGACCTAGCGGCAGAAAATCCTTGATCCCCAGCTCAAACTGGTACCGCTCTGCATCCTGCTTCTGGAAATAGGGCAGCATCTCCCGGGGCGGGCGGTCGGTAAACGTCTTTTGCCAATCAACCGTTCGGGCAATCTGCTCAATCTCCTTCCCTGTGTAGCCGATGGCATACAGGGCGCCGGCAATGCCCCCCATACTCGTCCCGGCGATATAGTCCACCGGAATCTGCAGAGAATCCAGCATTTTCAATACCCCGATATGCGCAAAGCCCATGGCACCGCCACCGGATAGTACCAGTCCGATTTGGGGACGCCGCTCAACCGTTGCCGCGTTCAGCAACATGGTACTACAGCTCAGGATGACAATAGTGCTGATAATTCTGAACTTTGCCATTATTCCCGCTCAAAAAAATCTATTACCGCCTGCATTACTTTATCGCGGTCTCCGCTGTCCAGAATCGTCTCGAAGGGAAATCCGAAAGCAATCACCCGATGACCGCCCCGGTATCCCACCGCCGCACTCTTGTTGTTTTCTGAATAGCGGAGAATCGTAATCGCGGTGGAATCTGCCGGTTCCAGAACGTCGGGCGCCTCGGCGGCATAGATCCGTGGACTGATTTCTGTATTGAAGTGAAAAGATTCTCCAAAACCCATGAATGTGGAATCCACCGACCAGACACCACCGGTCTTGGTGGCATAATTGGTGCGCCAGCGGTATTTCAAATTATTTTCCACAAATTTAATGGAAATTGAATCATCCTGAACATAAATATAGGGGTCAGTGGCAATATATGCACCGGAAATAAACAGATTCCCGCCGGACTGACAGTAATCCACTAGCTGCCGTTGCAGCGCGGCGGGAAACACCGCAAAATCCTGCGGCAGATAATCCTTCGGACTATCGGTGAGGCGCTCCTCACCCATGATCAGATCAACCATCCGATACTGCTTTAAATCAATATCTCCACTCATAATTGCCTCGTCGCTGGCGGAGACAAAACCGTACCCGGCAGCGCGGATTGCCTGCCCGTGAGTTATTACAAAATCGTGCGTATTGCCGGCGACCAATTTACATTCATTGTCCGCATGACTAGCGCCGTGTCCCGGCGAATCGTCGTCCAGCCAGCGGGATTCATCCAGAAAATCATACTGTGAACCAATATAGCTCAGTTCATAACGATCCGGCACGCCCTGGTCCCAGAAATCGGCAAAACCCAAATATTTTTCCGTTTCCAAAACCGCCGGCGGTGCCACCCGGTCAAAACCATTCACAATCAGCACCGGTCCTTTGAGACTGTCACCATAACAGACCGATAGAATTTCCGACGGAAAACTCTCACCACCCTGGTTCACCGCCGTAACCTTGTAGCTGTAAATAACATCGGGTTTGATATTCAGGATAATCACCGCGGTGCCGTTGACCAGCTTACCGTTGTCAAAGCCGTTTTCGCCGATTCTGGTATAGATAATGTATTTTTCAGGATTGGCGGTCGGTTCCAGGGGATCATACGTCGGGCGCCAGCTCAGGCGAACACTATTTCCATTGACAAGCACCGCCTGAAAATGATCCACCGGCAGCGGCTGAACCACATAGCCGGTCCGGTATTGCGCCGCGCTGAATTTTAAAATAGCTTTATAAATCGAGCGGCTGACATCGAATCGAAAACGCGGATCATGACCAAATTTCATGTCGAGAAAATTCTGGTGGGAGAGCAATTCCAGCAAGGCTGCCGGGACATTCGGGCGCCAGGCTTCGGAATAGCCGCGATCCCAGAGCGCCCGCCGATTCCAGAGCGGATCGTATTTGGCACGGATATCCTCCACAATCTGCGTCTGTAAAATGTCCGCCAAATCCCGGCTTGCCAGGCGGGACTGTCCATCGGGAAATTGATAGGTTGTATCGGCGCCATCGGTATTGTAAATAGACAGAGTGCCGATGACAATATTGTCACGCCTCTTGCCGGCGTCGGTATGGAACGCCAGCGAGAGATCAATGGGAATTCCCAAACCTGGCGCTGCGGGATTCCCGGTCGGTCCGAAAGGCGCCCCTTTCAGGTAATTCACCCATTCACCGCGGCACTGATAATCGTCGTTATAATCAATGGAGTCGCCGTTCAGATTGTAAACTAGTGTGTCCGGCATCCCGGCGTATTGCAGAAAATAACGCGCCGCCTCGGCGTACCGGGGACGCTGACTGATCTGCCCGTTGCGGGCGATATTACCCATCCCGCCGCCGAAACGGACGGCGTCCGTTGTTAGTATTCTGCCCGGTTTTTGGCTTTTATTGGAAATGGTCACTTTGCCCGACGATGAATTTTGCCCGGCAGTAAAATGAAAATTACCCAGGTGAATCCAGGTACCGCCGCCGATCTGCTGATTCACCAGAAATTCGGTCTTCCCACCGGAGTGAAAAACAGTGTAGTGAGCGTCGGAGATGCTGTTTGCCAGTGTGTGATAGGCAACAGTTACTGCATACTCGCCGCTTTCCGGAATTTCCGGAATATATTCGAACCGAACCGTTGTAGCTGTATCCGCCGGGCAGTAGCGAAAAGTGCCCTGCCGAAAGGGATTTTGCCCCGATTCATAAGGAGGCGACCCGATGGCAAAACCGCTCGAGTCGGGACCGGCTGATATCATTATACTGCTGTCCGCTAAGACCTCCCGGTAAACCGCCCCGACGTGGCTGGAATCATTATCCACAATGACTTCGTGAGTCTGCAGGTCCCGCTCCCGGGGAACGAATACATTGGCGCCGGCATTCTCCAGCATGGGAATCAGATAGGGCACCGTAAAGGACATGGGAAAGAGGTCCTCGACTATCTGAAAAACCCGCGCCCGCTGCCACTCCCAGCGGTTGAGCCGATTCTCATAATACCAGCCGTGACTGTGCCAGAGTGCGATATTGCGCCCATACAAGCCCGCCGACGGCTGCCAGGGTCGGCTGAGATTACGGACAATGGGAACTATGTCTCGCGCCGTCCGGGGCAACCGGTGGGTATCATACAGGGCACTGTCTTTGCGAAAGTAATTGGGAATCAACTCCTCCACCGGAAATTTTTTCGAGTAGAGCGTCACAGCACAGTCGCGGAACCGCCACCGTAATTTTTTACGAAATGCAGCATATACCTGTTGAACATTTTCCTCCCGGTACGGGACCTGCCCCAGTACCCAGTTATAATAGACATCAATCTGCCGGTCCCGGCGGTCCACCCGGACGCTGTCAACCCGTAACCCCCGCGAAACAGCGACCGGTTCACCTTTGATGACACAATTGTCAACAAAGCGCTCAGCGCTCCGGTGTACCAGTTTCGTGGGACGGTCCATGTCGCTGTAATCGTAGCGTGGCTGAACCGACACCGTGGCACAGCCGCTGAGCATTATCCCGACCGCGATGACGGCAGGCATTCCCGGTAAAATTCCAAGATTTTTCACACATTGCTCCAATAAAAAAAACGATCTCATTCAATCGTTCAAAGTTAAAACGATTTAAAGTCAGGATAAAGGAGAAAACAAACAGGTTTACCAGGTAATAACCGATATTATTAATATTTTATCACTGACAGGGTAAGTCCGCTGTAACCCAGAACTCCTATTCTGAAAATCTGAACTCCATCAAACCAATCCCGGAGTTAAACTCAATGTTTTATTCAATCGGAATCAACCGGACAACACTCACCCACGACCACGGCAACTAAATTTTTATGGAAAGATTTATTGGAATTAAATCCAGAATATTTAAAATATACTGCCAATTTAAAAATGGAGAAAGCACTTATGCAGGAAGAAAATCTTGTTTACCGGGGAAAATCAAAGGATGTCTATCAAATAGCCGCTGGTGCTTATGCCGGCAAATACCGGATGGTTTTCACGGATCGGGCAACCGGCTATCTGGAACACGGCAAGCCGGTGTTTGATCCCGGCTATGATACGGTTGTCGGTGAGATTCCCGGCAAAGGGGCGATCGCCTGTCGGTTTGCCACCCACTTTTTTAAACTCCTGAACGAAAAGGGTATCCCCTCCCATTACATTGATACCGTCGGGGACAACGAGATGATTGTGGAGCCCGCCATTCCACTGAGTATGCCGGCGGAATCCCCGGAATTGCCCGGCGCGGAGCCGCTGTTGAATCTGGAGTTCACCTGGCGAAACAACGCGACGGGAAGTTTCTGGAGAAGATATCCCTTCGTGAAGCCCGGCAGGAATCTGCACAAAGTCGTCGAAATATGGACAAAGGGTGATCAGGATATTCTGATTACCATGGAAGCCGTCGAAGCCACCGGCGCTATGACGAAAGCCGAAATCGCCCGGAGCGTCGAAATCGTGCAAAACATCGCCGGGGTCGTCTCCGGTGAATTCGCGGCTCACGGTCTGCATGTCATTGACGGCAAATTCGAACTGGGCAGATTGAAATACGGAGACGGAGAGATCGTCATCATTGATGAAATATCCCCCGATGTCCTGCGAGTCTGCAAAGGCTATGTTCCCGATACGGAAGGTAACTGTACAGTCTTCAAAGAGTGTGCCGTCACCAATTTTGCCGATGGTAAGCGGAAAATCAAGAACCGCAACCAGGTTCCGGCATCCGATTTTATCAATATATTTTTATGATTCCAAAAGCGCAGCAATCAGGGCTGGTTATTATTGAATTTTTAACCATTTCAGTTTAAAAGGGGATATAATGCAACGCTATGTAGGAACTGTAGCGAGAGGAATTCGGTTGCCCATCGTGCGCGAAGGGGATGCCATTACAGAAATAGTTACAGACAGTGTAATCGCAACCGCTAAAGCAGAGGGATTCGCCCTCCGCGATCGGGACGTTGTGGGGATTACCGAGTCGGTAGTGGCGCGGGCGCAGGGCAACTATGCCACGGTGGCTGCCATTGCGGCGGATTTGAAGATAAAATTCGGTGGCGATTGCCTGGGCGTTGTCTTTCCCATCCTCAGTCGCAACCGCTATGCGATTCTGCTGAAGGGAATCGCGCGTAGCACCAGCCATATTTTTCTGCAATTCAGCTACCCGTCTGACGAGGTCGGCAATCAATTAATAGAGCCGGACCGGGTGGATGAACTGGGCGTCAATCCCTGGACGGATCACTTTACAGAAAACCAGTTTAAGCAGCTGTTCGGCAGCAGTCTGCACCCGTTCACAGGCATTGATTATGTGGCTTATTACCGCTCGCTGGTAGCGGGTGAAGGGTCAAAATGTACCATTCTGTTTTCCAATCAGCCCCGGACCATCCTGGACTACACCAGCAAGGTTCTGGCATGCGACATTCATACCCGGGCGCGCACTAAACGACAGCTGCTTGCAGCGGGTGCGGAAACGGTTTACAGCCTGGCTGATATTCTGGCTGCCTCCGTAAACGGCAGCGGCTACAATCCGGAATACGGGCTGCTGGGCTCGAATAAAGCCAATGAAGAGACCGTCAAACTCTTCCCCCGGGACTGCCAGGCGGTGGTGGATCACATTCAGCAACTTTTTAAGGAAAAAACCGGGAAAACCGTGGAAGTCCTGATCTACGGTGACGGCGCTTTCAAAGACCCGGTGGGGAAAATCTGGGAGCTGGCAGACCCCGTTGTTTCACCCGCTTATACTTCCGGCTTGCGCGGTACTCCCAATGAGATCAAGCTCAAATATCTGGCGGACGATCAGTTCGCCGGTCTCGCCGGTCAAGCCCTGAACGAGGCGATTGTAAAACAGATTTATGAAAAAAAATCCAATCTTGTTGGCGCGATGGAATCACAGGGAACAACACCCCGGCGGCTGACGGACCTGATCGGCTCACTCTGCGATCTGATCTCCGGCAGCGGCGATAAAGGTACGCCGGTGGTGTACATTCAGGGCTATTTCGACAGCTTTGCAACCGTTTGATAAACATATTTTTAACCAGTAATTTACATTAAAGGAGGAGAAAGAGTATGAACACGATAGAAAAAGCGCTGATGCACGGATTGTTTGTTCATTTGCATCATAATATTGATAAGGTGATTGATTTCAAGGGGTTTCAGGAGATCAACCGTCAGGTGGAAAAAATCTGGCCGGGCGCTTTGCTGGTGGGACCGGAAGCCAATGACGATGCTGCGGTATTTCAATTTCCCGGAATGGATGGATTTGTAGTGGGCAAGATGGAGAGTCACTGTTCGCCCTGTGTACCCCGACCCTACGACGCCGCCGCCACCGGTGCCGGAGGTGCCATGCGGGACGTGGTGGCGATGGGCGCGCGCCCGGTTTTTCTGATGGATTTCATCGGTACCCGACCACTGGACCAGGAGGTAATTGTCGGACCGTGCGGATTTAAGGGGCGTTGCACCTGCGGGAAGTGCCAGGTCATGACCAGTCAGGAGCGGGTGAATATCATGGTCAAAGGACTGGGTGATATGTGCCGGACAATGGATGTATTTATCGTCGGCGGCGGTTTCTCTACCTCCTTTTCAGATATTGTGCCGGCGGTGGTTGTTTCGGTCATCGGCAAGCTGGTTACTGAAAAGCCGCTCACCAAACCGGCGAAAGATGTGGGCGACAAAATCATCATTATCGGCGTGACTGGTAATGATGGGAACGACACTCTCTACCGCGCCGGTCTGGTCGAAGAGATGCGCCCGGCGATCGCCCTGTTCGAAGAAGAAAAAGTGGCGCTGGAGGCAGCGCTGGCGGCGTTTGCCACCGGTCAGGTAAAAGCCTGTTCCGATCTGGGTGCAGCGGGTATCGGTGCCGCTATCTGCGAATCCGCCCGGTACGGCAAACTGGGCGCCAGAGTAGATTTAACCAAAATCCCGGTTTCAGTGGAGGACATTACGCCGCAGGAGGTTCTAATCTGCGAAACTCAAGCCCGTTATATTGTCCAGGTAGCGCCGGAAGCGGTGGATGAAGTTGTGACTGCTATTCGTGCCAAAACCGGGCATGTTGCCGTCATCGGCGAAATAACCGCCACTGACCAGGAGGTCTTCGATTACGATGGTGAGGTCATTGCCACGATTCCCAATCAGCCATCTGAGAAGACGCTTGAGATTCTGAAAAGCGGTCAGTAATCAGTTTCCCGAAAAATAAAATACAGCGATTCATCTGAAGAGGCATTCCGGTGTTAAACCGCTGAAGGGAACTTTCGCACCGACTAACGTTTTTCCACATTATTTAAAAAGTTCCGGATCACCCGCAGATATTCCTGTGGTTTTTCCAGATGATGTTCGTGAGAGGCATCCTCGAAAATATGGATTTGGGAACCGGGCAGATGATCCTGAAAGTATTGTATTGTTGCCGGAGTGGCTTCATCATATTCACCGCAGGTGAACAGCACCGGAATGCCAATCTCCTTCAGGCGATTGACGCGCTCATAGCGCTTGAGCTCGCCGGTGACGGTAAACTCGCTGGGTCCCCACATGTATTCATACATCGCAAAATTCAGCGTCTCAAATGACCTGTTCAGGCAATCCGGCCAGGTATCGAGGCGGCAGACATGGCGACGATAAAACTCCATCATCGCCGCCTGGTATTGAGGAGAGCTGTACGCACCGGTCTGTTCAGATTTCAGGATGGTTTCCCGGGTTGATTTTGGGAGTTCGCGGATATAGGCGTTCTGGTCTGCGATCCAGCGGGAGGCACTGAGCA
>DSAS01000098.1 GCA_011046365.1 Fidelibacterota bacterium | reverse complement strand
TCCATGCATTAACAGCTGCTTGGGCAGCCCCTGTTTCTTCATCTATTGAATTTAATTTCCAGGGATGCATATTTGCCGGAACCGTTTTAATATAAATTTTTTCATCTTCGGTATCGGCAAAATAGTGTGTCCAGCGAAGACAGAACCACATACAATCACTTTCTAAATCTTCACATTCATAGTTGTCAAATTGATCATCCTGGTTGATCCAGAAAAACCGATCATGTTCTTGACATAAAATATTTCTTGAGAAAATTGTTATCATAAAGATAATAAAGATTGACAGTAAATTTTTCTTCATGGTTTAATCCCCTGTTCTTTGATAAAGTCCCTCATCTCATTTTTAAAGTCTTCATACTTTTTTCCGTCAATATTCAGTACTGAAAATGGATCATGGATAATACCATCCTTGACATACATATATTTTGGTCCAGTAACCGGATACTTATATGAAGGGTACCATTCACAAAAATATATTGGTACTCTTTCATTATTTATCACTGCATAGGTACCGTATCTTAAAATTAAGAGCAATTCAGGTTTGTCGGATACAGATAAATTATCTTTATACCATACAGTATTATGTCTTGTCATGATGATATCTTCTTCAATTGTTCCAAATATATCGTCAATCACCTTTCCGTATAGGACAAGATTCCTGGGATACTCTTCATCAATTATTGTATTGTGAGATCTAAGTAACATTGTATCTTTTAAAGCTCAACTAAAACGATACCATCTATCTCTGCTAACAATCCCCATGGTTCAGGCATTCGCCTTTTTATTTGCATAACCAAAAACCCATCTCCACCGGGAAGATATTCAAAATAGGGAGAATCATATTTTAAATTCCAATAAAAAAGCCTTGCGCTGATATATGCTCTTGCGGCAGACAACAGTAGATCATAAGGAAGATCTACCAATCTTGACGGAGTATCGCCTCCTTTTGCGGTAACATCTTTTCTGAATTTTACAATTTCGACCCGTAATGAATCCCATTCCCTTATGGCACTCGGGAACTTTTCAATTCCTGGCCAGCGCTGGTCCTATATAATTTCCTGAGTACCATTATCTACTATTGAATTTTTTTGCACTGTCTGCATGAATACAATATTGGTCAAAAAAATTAGGATATAGTATAAGCGGATGTAAAATTTCATAATTCACCTCCTATTTTTGGTAACCTTTTTCACAATAATACATCATGTTTTTCTTTTCTTATCTTTTCTTCAATTGAATCTACGCTGTGAAATTCATAAGTTCAATTGACATGTGTGTTCGTCCTGTTTTGCCGGACAACTACATTACTCCACCCGGCCCTCGATGGGGGCCCGTTCGGCAACAACCGGATTTCAGTCGGGCATGTCTTTTTGGTCCTGATTTCATTCACGCTCTCCTTTCATACTTCCCATCCGACCGGTTATCCCTGCCGGATTGATTGATATTAATCCCAGAAAAAACCATAATTACCGGTGAACCGAAGAGCGGCGTAGTTGTGCGAATTCCTTCGTCTTAACGAGAAATCCATTTCAAAGATCGGTGAAGCGCTTCAGCCGGGCGGCTAAACACCGCTTCACTATTGCCCCCGTGTCAAAGATGTAATTTAAATAAATGTGCCCCTTCCCTAAGTAAATTGCAAGGAAAAAATGGTCAAACGCACTGCTGTCCCGTTAAGAAAAATGCAGGCGGCTCTATCTAATTGACAATCAGCAAATTACGGTGTATCAATCGATTTTTTGATTTGAACTTTTATAGTCGATTTGATTTTACGTGTTATCATATCGGAAAGGTGATGACACATGAATCAAGGACATACAGTTTTTTCTCAAATAATTGATTTTATGCCAAGGTATGAATTTGACAAGTTCGTTAAAAAATATGGTGGGAATTATCGTTGTCGAACATTTAGCACTTGGTCCAAAGGACTCCTGTTGGAGGATCAATTTCTCTGTATGATATTTGCGCAATTATCTTATCGGGAGAGTTTAAGAGACATCGAATCTTGTCTCAAGTCCCAAAGTGGGAAACTTTATCACATGGGTATCAAAGGAAAAGTTGCCAGAATGAACTTGGCGCGTGCTAATGAGCGACGAGACTGGCGTATATTTGCTGAATTTGCACAAACTCTAATTGCCCAAGCCCGTCCATTATACATTGACGATTCTGAATTTATTGCATCCATTGATGGTACTGTTTATGCTTTGGATTCCACAACTATCGACCTTTGTCTTAGCATTTTCCCCTGGGCTGAATTCAGAAAAAGGAAGGGTGGAATCAAACTCCATACTTTGCTGGATCTGCAGGGTTCTATTCCGACATTTATTGAAATCACAAAGGCACTCATTCACGATGTGAATATTCTGGATTTGCTGATACCGGAAAATGGGGCCTTTTACATTATGGATCGAGGTTATCTGGATTTTGAGCGCCTGTTCATTTTCGCAGGATTAAATATTTCGACACCAAACAGAAAAAGGATTTGGTATTTCTAACCAATAATTTCAAATTATCACCAATGACTATCGCAGAACTATATCGCAATCGCTGGAAAGTGGAATTATTCTTTAAGTGGATCAAACAACATCTCAGGATTAAATCTTTTTACGGAACATCTCAAAATGCAGTGAAGACTCAGGTTTGGATCGCAATATGCACCTACCTGGCGGTTGCAATCCTGAAAAAACAGTCAAATATCGAGATGAGTCTCTACACAATTCTACAGATTTTGAGTGTTTCACTCTTTGAAAATATCCCTATATATCAGTTACTTACGGGAATTGATTACAAAAATATTACCGAGGTTAATACTAAACAATTGTTATTATTCAACTTATAACGGGACATTAGTGGGTCAAACGATAAAAACATTTAACCACTGATCTATCATAACGAAATAAAAATGGCACCCGTACAAGAAATTACCGGACATTTGAAGATCTGCTGGAAAAATTGTAAAAAGAGAACGACGTAAAAAACACAATATCAGCCCAACAGCCAAGATCAGCGCCAGAACACATCAATCGCCTGATGCAGGCATTTCACCTCGATCGGAGTAATCCCCAGCAGCTCACCATCGGGTGTCAGCACTTTCGGAATCCCGGTCTCCACGATTATCTCCCGCGCTTTGAAGGTCTCGATTTCATGCAGATGAATATGTTCACCGGTAAAAATTTTCGGAAAACTCCACAGCAGTTTTATGCGATCCAGCTTCCCCAACAGGGTCACGTCCAGAAAACCATCATCAATCGCCGCCGTGGGAGCCATCAGGAAATTCGCCGTCCAGCGCGTATTTGAGATTTCCACAAAGATATTCTCCCGCTGATACGTCGTTCCGTCCATTGTGATGGTCAGCGGAAAACTCTTTAAAAAAACCGTTTTATGCAGCACGCCCAGGGTATAGGAGAGGTTGCCCGTGATTTTCAGTTTGTGGGCAATATCGGTCACATCCGCTACAAAGCCCAGCCCCAGAATGTTCAAAAAGTAATAGGTTTCACCATGAGTACGAAACTGACCGACATCCACTTTACGGCTGCTGCAGCGCCACTATATCAATCGCGTCCTGCCAATGGTCATTATACAGTTTTAGGTCCCGGGCAAAGGCATTTTCGGTCCCGATGGGCAGCACCCCAATTGGGATTTTCACGGTGGCGGGATTCTGAAAATAGCCGTTGATGACTTCAAACAACGTGCCGTCACCGCCGGCAGCAACAATACCATCATACCGGCTGAAATCAGCCTCTTTCACGATCCCGATGCCATGTTCATGATAGTCCGTTGTCCGTAGCTCAAATTCAATATCTTTTTCCAGAAAACGGGCTTCCACCTCCGGCAGGATTTTCTGAGCTCTGCCGTGCCCGGCATAGGGATTATACACCAGTAATACGTTCATAAAAACTCACTTCTGTAAAATTTCGATATAACATTAATGATATTCGTCACTCCTGACCGCCTTTCAAAAAAAACTGATTACAGAACCAGCCGGATTTTTTGCGGCAATATGAAATATTCGCAGGGCGGACGCCCGATGATCTCACCATCGGCTTCCACGGCAACGTTCAGCTCTTCTCCCGTAATGGTCACCCTCTGTCCCTGATGGTATTCCGCTTTGCCCTTTTTTAAAACCGTGCCGCTGTATAACGACGGTATATAACTCAGCGTCCGCAACCAGCTCATTCCGCCGATGATCGCCACATGCAATTTTCCGTCATTAAATGCGGACGGTACACCATAATTCATGCCACCACCGAAGTAGGCGCATTTAAAAATCGTCACATTTTTCAGGACTCGTACAATCTGTTCCTTTTGATCAATGGTAATCTCGGCAGCAAAATTACCAAATCCCAGCACGGTTCTGAAACCGGCTGCCAGTACGGCAACGTCCACATTCAGACGTTTCAGAAACGACATAAAAGAACGTTTCCGGTTGAATGCGACGATGGACTCACTGATGACGCCGATACTGGAATTGGCGAGAAAATAGCGGGTGACCGGCGCTCCGGTAGGGTCAAAACAGTTGACCTTCACCACCTCGCTCCGATAGCATTTCTCCGACAAGACCCGCTCCGGCAGCGGCAATCGCCCCGGAAACAGCTTCTCCACATCGCAGCTGCTGCCGGCACCCAGATAGACCAGCTCGATGTCCGAATCAATCAATTCATCCTGCTCGATCACGCCGTTCAGCGCTTCGTTCAAAGTACCATCGCCGCCGAAGACCACGAGCCGTTTGTATCCGCTTGCCACAGCCTGCCGTGCCAGCTGACCGGCATGCCCGCGGTATTCGGTAAAATGAATGTCAGGATCAAAGTCGCGGTCAGACACATTTTCGGTAAATCGCCGCCAGCGCTGCCGGGCTTTCCCGCCGCCTGCCAGCAGGTTGACAATCGTAAAAATCTCCCGTTTGCGTTTTAATGCAACGATAAGTCCTCCCAGACCGGCGACTGTCTCAGATGGTCCACCATGGACTCACGCTCGGGATCACCCGGTCGGAAAACGGTATAAAAATTGACAGAAATCGATAATCCCAAAAATTTTCCCAGAATCCGCGCCGGTTCCGAACCCAACGGGAAGGCGCAGCGAATAAAACGATACTTTCTCCGATGATTAGCCATCACCAACCTGATCAGGTCCCGGGCGGCGGTATCACTGCCCTCCCGGAACGCAAGATGGCGAATCACCATCTCTGACAGAGCCTGTCCCGCTTCCGGCACCAACCGCAATGGGCTTAAGATTTTCTTCAGAATGGCATATTTACCACCGTAATGACTGATCACCGTATTCTTAAACTGTGTCTGATCCCAGAGACTGAGCGCCGCTACCAGTGAATCCTGCTGAAACGCCAGATAGGTATTTTCCAGAAAAAAATCCTTCTGCCGGTATAACCCTGCCAGATATTGTTCGCTCCAGTCGGGTTTCAATTCATAGTCACTGTAAAATTGCCGGTACAGACTTGCCATTACGCCAAGATCGTCTGTGCGGGCGCTGCGTATCTGATATCTCCCCGACAGACCTCTGCCCGGCATGAGGATCAGATTCCTGTCCTGATACCGGCTAACCAGATCAAACTGTGGAATCCCGGCGCGCCCCGACAACAACGCCTCCATCGCCCGGTTGGCGCCAATCACCAGAATCAAACCGAATTTCACCGGCGTATCCATCAGAAAATCCATAACATATTTCATCAACCGGAATGCCAGCAGCCGGTTTTGAGCCGGATTTTCAATCTTGATACCGCCGATATAGGCAATGGGAATCTGTTCATTACGGTAGAACACATTCCGAAAAACCACCGCTACTGTGCCGATAATCCGTCCGGCTTCCTCCGCCACAAGAATCAACGACTTTTCACCAAGCAATTCATCAATGTAAAAATAGTCTGGCGTGCGGTCATTATTGACCACCAACTGCGCCGCCATTGGCGAGCGGCGGGAGAGCTCCAGCAGAGCCTGGTTATCAGCGGGTGTGGCTTGACGAATTTTCATAAAATCCTTTAAGAAATGATTGCTGCAAATTTTAGAGCAAAAGGCAATAAGATGCAAGGTCAACATCATATTCCCGGTAAATATTACCCGAATTTTACCCCCTCAACCTGCAGTATTCATCATTCCTTTTCTCCGAAATATGTGTAAATTTGCGCATGAAAAATTTCCTGCTCGTCCTTTTAATCCCCCTCCAAATCCTCAGCGCCACCAGTCCCGGCGACAGCCTCCGCCAATTAATCAACCAGACTGAGGGTTCTCAAAAAGTGGCGCTTCTGATTCAGCTGGGAAACCGTACGATCATAAACTCGCGACCGGATGCCGTAGCGATATATGAAGAAGCCATTGATCTGGCAAACAGGATCAACCACAAGCCGTCACTCAGCGATGCTCTTTATGCCGCCGGCGAAAATTACTACCACCTCGGTCGTCAGGAAATCGCCATTGGACGCTTGCAGGAATCCCTGCAGGTCGCAGAAGAGCTTCACGATTCCAGCCGCATCGGTGCCTGTCTCCTGCGGCTCGGCAATGCCACGGCACAGCTAAATGAACAGGAAAAAGCCGAAATGTATTACCTGGACGCCCTGAGTGTCATTCAATCCCTCAACGACCCGATCTTAGCCGGGCGGACACTGAATAACCTGGCGAATCTGTACGGACAGTGGGGTCAGTATGTGAAAGCGCTGAACATGTTCGACCGGGTTCGAGAGTACTATGAAGAAGCCGGATTCATCGAAGGATTGGGCTGGCTCAATTTCTCGATTGCCTGCCTCTATAAAAAGTTTTCGGATTATGAAAATGCCCTGAAATATGCACAGCTGGGACTTGAATTTTACCATGAATTGAGTCGCCAGACCGGCGACAGCACCGGCATTATGATCAGCTATGGACAGCTGGGTGATATTTACATCCAAATGGATAAATTCGAGGAAGCGCTAGACTATCATCAGGCAGCTCTCAGACTACGGCAAAAAACCGGTGTCAAATCGGCGATCGCCGACGGCTACCGCGGGATCGGCGAAATCTATTACTATCAACATGACTACCCGAAAGCGTTGGAATATTTCGAAAAAGCGTTGCAGCTGCGCAAAGAAGCTCAGGCGACACTGGGTTCCGCCACGTTGATGAAATATATCGGTCTGATCCATCTGGAACAGGGCGATCTGAAAAAAGGGCAGAATTATCTGCTTGGCGCTTTGTCACTGGCACGCAAAAGCAAATTGCCTAATATCGAAAAAGAGGTGCTGGGCAAAATCGCCGTTATTTATCTTGATGCGCAGGATTACAAAAAAGCCAGTGACTATTTTCACCACTACATCGTCATCAGCGACAGCATTATCAACTTCGAAATCTCCAACAAAATCACATCCTACCTGGTGAATACGGAAATTGAAAAACAGCAAAAAGAGAAGGAGCTGCTGGCACAGGAGAAACGGATCGCCGAGCTGGAATTAGCCCAGCAGAAAAGTGTTAAAAATATCCTTATCATTCTGGTTGTTTCCGCCCTGCTCATTCTGACCGGCTTCTGGATTCTCTATCGGCAAAAAAGCCGGGACAACCGCCTGCTCAAAGAGAAAAATACCCAGATTCTCCAGGCGCACCAGCAGTTACAGGAGGAAATTGCCGAGCGGGAACGCATCGAAAAGGAGCGCGAGACGCTGATCGGCGAATTAAAGGAGTCACTCAGCCATATCAAAACGCTGAGCGGGCTGATTCCTATCTGCGCCCACTGTAAAAAAATCCGCAACGATCAGGGCTATTACGAACAGCTGGAAAAATACATCATGGATCACTCCGACGCCGTTTTCAGCCACGGTATCTTTCCCGAATGCATGGAAAAATACTATTCCGACGCCATTGTCAAAGACAAGCAATCCGATTGACTGTCAGAATTTGTCAGTCCGGACATGGAAATTGAGCCTTTTTGTAACCTCGTATAATCAATATCACGACTTTGCCAAACATATTCAGCTTTTTGGTTTCCCATGAAAAACACAAATATCAGCAATATCCTGAAAACCATCGGACCCGGCATTCTCTTTGCCGGTGCCGCTATCGGCGGGTCACACCTTATCCAATCCACCCGGGCAGGTGCCAGTTACGGTTTCGACCTGCTCTCCATCGTAATCCTGATAAATCTGTTCAAATACCCCTTTTTCGAATTCAGTAACCGCTATACCGCCGCCACCGGCGAGAGTATCCTGCAAGGTTACGCCAGACTCGGAAAATCCACACTCTGGATTTTCTACATTATGAATATTTTTACCTCGGTCATCAATGGGGCCGCGGTTACCCTCGTCACCGCCGGTCTCTGTGCTAACCTGTTTGGATTAACCCTTCCACCGGCAACCGTCAGCCTCATTATTCTGGCAATTGTCACCATAGTGCTCTTTGTCGGACGTTATGCTGTACTCGATTCTATCATGAAAATCATGATCGCCGTGCTGGCAATCGCCACGATTATTACCGTCTTCGTAGCCTTGGGAATCGATACCAGCGGCGCTGACCGCAGCCAGTTTGCCAAACCGGATTTGTGGAGTGCCACCGGGATCGCTTTTCTGCTGGCACTCATGGGCTGGATGCCCGCTCCCATCGAAATCTCTGTCTGGCCGTCACTCTGGGCGCTGGAACGAAGCAAACAGACTCACTACCGCCCTACTCTCAAAGAAGCCCTGCTCGATTTCCACATCGGCTATATCGGAACCACCGTGATTGCCATCTTTTTCGTGGGGCTCGGTGCTCTTGTCATGTTCGGCTCCGGTGAGGTTTTTTCCAACAACAGCGTCATATTCTCCTTTCAACTCGTCTCACTCTATACGAAAACCATCGGTGAATGGAGCCGGTTCATCATTGCCGCCATTGTCTTCACCACCATGCTCAGTACAACGCTGACCGTCTTTGACGCTTATCCCCGCACGCTTGCCGGCTCTCTGCAGCTGCTCTCGCCTAAACGCTTCGGAAAGAGAACGTTCCTTTACCATGTCTGGGCATTGTTCATGGTGTTTGCCGCGTTTATCATTATCACCGGCTTTACCAGTGGGATCAAAACGCTGATGGATTTTGCCACGATTATTGCCTTCCTGGCGGCACCCGTTTTCGCCATCATCAATTACCGGGTGGTGACCGCCCCCTTTATGCCGGTGAAATACCAACCGCCAAAATGGCTCAGGATTCTCAGCTGGAGCGGTATCATCTTTTTAATTGCCTTCTCACTGGTCTATATCGCCAGCATTCTGTTCTAACTGCAATCATACCGGGCGGAATCGGCTCCCTCTATTAAAAAAAGGGCGCTTTCCAATGCGCCCTTTCTCAACAAACCCACACAAAGGAGCGGATTATTCCAATGAATGAATTACCAGTCCGCTGCGCAGCTTGGGTTCAAACCAGGTGGTTTTCGGCGGCATGATCTGACCGGCATCGGCGATCGCCATCAGCTGTTCGACAGACACCGGATAAAGCGCAAAAGCCATCGCCATCTCGCCGGAATCAACCCGCTTCGCCAACTCGCCGAGACCGCGAATGCCACCCACAAAATCGATGCGTTCATCGGTCCGCAAATCGCCGATTCCAAGAATCGGTTGAAGGATATTTTTCGTCAGAATTGAGACATCGAGGCTGTCCACCGGGTCATTGGGATCAAAAATTCCCGGCTTGGCTTGCAGCCGGTACCACTGCCGATTCAGGTACATGCCGAAACTGTTGGCGGTTTGTGGTTTTGCCAATTCTTTGTTGTCAACCGCCGTAACCGCAAATTTTTCGGCTACCTTTTCCAGGAACTCCGGCTCGCTGAGACCATTCAGGTTCCGGACGACCCGGTTATAATCAATGATCTTTAATTGATTGTGGGGAAAAAGAACCGCCAGGAACCAGTTATACTCTTCCTTGCCGGTATGCCGGGGATTGGCTTTGCGGCGCATTTCACCCACCATGGCGGCGGATTTGGAGCGGTGGTGACCGTCGGCAACATAGCTTTGGGGAATCCGCTCGAACTTGCGGATAATGGCGGCGATAGTCGTGTCATTATCAACAACCCATAGTGTATGGCGGACGCCGTCCGCGGCGGTGAAGTCATATTCCGGCTCGGTATTAACAATCTTCCGGACAATCTCATCAATTCCGTTATCGGCGTGATAGGTCAGAAAGACCGGTCCGGTGTTGGCATTGGTGTAATTGACATGCCTGATGCGGTCTTTTTCCTTGACCTCCCGGGTGAGTTCATGAATTTTGATCTTCCCGGTAAGATAATCGTCCACCGCGGCATCCACCACCAACCCGTACTGCTCATGATCGCCCATTGTCTGGCGATAGACATACAGACACTCCTGCTGATCCTGAATCAGCCAGCCTTTCAGGCGCATTGCCTGCAGGTTTTCGGCGGCTTTCTGATAGACTCTTTCATCATAGGGATTGATGTCGGACGGCAGGTCAATTTCCGATTTGACCACATGCAGGAAGGAATAGGGATTTCCAGCGGCTTCAAGCCGGGCTTCCGCTGAATTCAGAACATCATAAGGTCGCGAGGCGATCTTATCCGCCAGCTCCTTTCGCGGGCGAATACCTTTCAGTCCTTTAATCTTTACCATCGGCTGACTCCAAATTCTTTATTTTTTCAGAACGGCGACAATTTTTTCGGCGATCTGGATACCCACGCGGTCCTGCGCCTCTTTGGTACTGGCTCCGATATGGGGCGTAACCGATACGCTGGGATGATTGACCAGCGCCGGATTGGGAGTCGGCTCGTTCAGAAAGGCGTCAATGCCGGCTCCGGCAATTTTCCCCGACTGCAACGCCTCCAGCAGATCGTCCTCATTCACAACTCCGCCGCGGGAGGTATTGATAATGAATGCGGTCGGTTTCATCAGCTCAAATTCGGCTTTGGTGATAATATTCTGCGCCTTTTTGGGGACATGCAGAGTAATAAAATCCGACTCCCGGAGCAGTTCGTCTTTCGCGACGATATTCACTTCCAGATCGGTCTGAATGTCCATCTGGCCATACACCAGCACCTTCATTCCAAAGGCGATCGCCATCCTGGCAACGATCTGACCAATGCGCCCAAAGCCGACGATTCCCAGCGTCTTGCCCGCCAGTTCGTAGCCCTTGTAGGTTTTCTTATTCCACTCCCCCTTGCGCATGGTAATATTCGCCTGGGGAATAAAACGTGCCAGCGCAAACATGTGGGCAAAGACCAGTTCTGCGACCGAGGCGGAATTGGCGCCAGGCGTATTCAGTACCGGAATACCATTCGACCTGGCATATTCGTGGTCAATATTGTCAATACCGGTGCCGCCGCGGGCAATCAATTTCAGATGTTTTCCGGCATCAATGATGTCTTTCGTTACTTTGGTAGCTGACCGGACCAAAATACCGTCATATTCGGGAATCTCTTTCAGCAGCTCATCGTGTTCATAGTGCTGAATATGAAAGTCAATTCCGTTCTTCTTTAAAATCTCCTGCCCGTAGGGGCTGATGCCGTCGGCAATTAGGATTTTCATCGTGTTTCTCCTCCACTTAAAAACACCGGAATCCGCCGCTGTTGACACGCTCGTTTCCGGCAGCTTGGTTGGCGACCGGGTTATATTTCCGTTTCCAGCAGGGTCAGCAGGTCCTGCAATTCTGCCACAGTGCGATCAGCCATGTGAGCGATTCGGAAGGTCTTTTCCTTGAGATCGCCGTAACCGTTGGAAATCATGTAGCCCTTTTCACCGATCCGTTTATTCAAATCGGCAATGGATACGCCCCTGGTATTTTTAATGGTCGTCAGAGTGACGGATTCATAGCCCTTAGCCGCAAATTGCTCAAAATGCTTGTTCGCCCAGGCGCGGGTGATTTGCGCCATTTCCTGATGGCGGGCAAAACGGTTTTCCAGCCCTTCCACATTCAGGATATAATCCAGCTGCTGATCCAGCGCAAAGTAGTGCGCCAGGGATGGTGTGGAAGGATACTGATAGGGCTTTTTCTGCATGTAATCATAAATTTCAATCAGATCGAGATAGAGTCCCCGGTTTTCCACCGTGCGACCCCGTGCCAGAGCCTTTTCAGAGATGGTACAGACCGCTAAGCCCGGCGGCAGTCCAAGCGCCTTCTGAGTGCTGGTAATGCAGACATCAATCCCCAGCTTGTCCACTTCGATTTTCACGCCGACCGCCGATGAAACGGCATCCACCAGCCAGAGAACATCGGGATATTTTTTCCTGATCTCGGCGATCTTCTCAATGGGATTCATGACCCCGGTGGATGTCTCATTATGGGTAATGGTAAACACGTCGTATTTACCGGTAGACAGATACTCATCAACAGTTTCCGGCAGTGTCGGCTGACCCCACTCGGCTTCCACCTTGTCGAAGGGAATGTTGTTCGCCTTCGCCATTTTCGCCCAGCGGTTACCAAATGCACCGACGGAAAAGACCACCACCCGTTTTGCCGTCAGCGAGCGGATGGAGCCTTCCATCAAACCGGAACCGGAAGTAGTGGACAGCAGAATCGGGTTTTCTGTGAAAAAGACCTTTTGCAGCTTCCTGCAGACACTCTCCCCCAGAGCCGATGCTTCTTTGGTCCGGTGTCCGATCATGGGCGTCCCCATGGCTTCCAGGATTTCAGAACGGACATCCACCGGACCGGGAATAAACAGTTTTTTATGCATAACACCTCCCACTAATTTTTTCAACTTTATATCTCACCAAACAGTCTGTGCAATTTTTCTACCAATCTACTTAAATCTTAAATGTTTTAACAATTCTGACAAACAAACAACGGCATACTTTAATAAATAAAGCGATTATCTCCGATAGAAAAATAATTACAGGTATTTAGTCCAAATGTAATTCGACAGGTATGGAAATCACCGCCGCCGAAAGGAGGCGCCCTGTTTTGTTTCTTAATTCCAACAAACAGAGCGACCGTAATTTTCAGAATTAGGAAACCGATCTATCTAAATTTAACCGCAGGAGGTCAAAGAATTTTCTCAAAATTAAAAATATACTGTGAATTTAGTGGCACTTATGGCAAACCGAGTTGCCGCCGATCCGACGGGATTGACTCAGACGGAAAGCCGGTGGCATGAGTTTTGACATTACCGGTTGGGAATCAGCATTACAGAGGGTGGTTTGGCTTGATGATGTGGAATTCGATTTTACGAAAAGAAAAGAGAGGAATCGCATGGATCCGAAAACGATAGAGTGGGGCAAACTGGATTTCAGTTACAAATATGTACCCTATCGGTTTCATCGGCACTGGAAAGATGGCAGCTGGGATCCGGGTCAGCTGGTCACGGACAACAAACTGCTCATTGACGAAGGCGCGGTCTGTCTGCATTATGGACAGGAAATTTTTGAGGGAATGAAGGCTCAGCGCTCGCAAGACGGGCGCATTTGGCTTTTCCGCCCTTATGAAAACGCCAAGCGGTTCAACGCCTCCGCCCGGCGTCTGCTCATGCCAGAAATCCCGGAAAAGGAGTTCGTCGGAGCGATCCGGCAGACGCTCCTGGCGAATGAGGAATATATTCCCCCTTACGGTACCGGCGCGGCAATGTACATTCGCCCGTTCATGCTGGGTGTCGGTGAAAACCTGGGTGTGCGTCCCGCCAAAGAGTACCTGTTTGTCGTCTTTGTGACGCCGGTGGGTCCCTATTTCAAGCAGGGCTTTAAGCCGATCAGCCTGAAGGTCGAAACCTATTACGACCGGGCAGCGGCGCACGGCATCGGGCAGGCGAAAGCCGGCGGTAACTATTCCGCCTCGCTGTTGCCGCTGAAAAATGCCCGGGATGAGGGATTCGACGAGGTGGTCTATCTCGATTCCATCCAGCACAAATATTTCGAAGAAACCGGCGCCTCCAATGTCTTTTTTATCCTGCCGGATAATGTCATCGCCACGCCGAAATCCGATTCTATTTTAAACAGTATCGTCCGTCGCTCCCTGATGGAGGTCGCCAGGCAGGATTTCGGCTATCGAGTCGAAGAGCGACCGGTGTCGGTAGATGAAATCGGGACATTTCTGGAAGCCGGTGCCTGCGGCACAGCCGCCGTCATTACGCCCATCGGCTGCCTGGGCTATCTGAATAAGCGTTACACATTCTACGGCGATGGTAAAGAAGCCGGACCCGTGACGACCCGGCTGTATCGCCACCTGACAGCGTTGCAGGTGGGTGATATCGAAGATACTCACAGCTGGTTGGAGGAGGTACACTGAGACCAGCCCAGAACTAGTTTAGAGGAAGTTGAAGCATGGTTATCGAAAAATTTAAATGGGACGATCTGGATAAAGACGGCATGACCTACCTGATGGAGAACCGCAAAGAGGTGTTTAAGAGTTATCAGAAAATGGTGGGTAATCTGGGCACTCATCTGGATGAAAAAACCCGGGTGCTGGTCATGCTGGCGATTCAGGTCAACAGCCCCTCGCCGGAGGCGATAAAAATTATCATTCCCAAAGCCATTCGGGCGGGTGCGACACGGGACGAAATTATTGACACCCTGATCCTGACTATTCCGGTGGTGGGGTTATCTACGGTCCTGAAAATGTTGCCCTTCGTCCTGCAGGAGTTGGAATCCTATGAAAAAGCCTACGGCGAAGTGCGCTGATTCTCAGTTGTGAGAATGACTTAAACCAAAGGAAGTGAATGCCGATTTCCAAAAAAATCTCTGAGAGTCTGACCCGGTCATCCTGGATCCGCAAGATGTTCGAGACCGGAATTGTCCTGAAACAGAAATACGGTGAGGAAAACGTGTATGATTTCTCGCTGGGCAATCCCGATCTTAAATCCCCGGACGAGTTTAGCAAAGCCCTGATCCGGGAGGCGTCCAAAGTGGGGGATACGCTACACGGTTATATGCCCAATGCCGGCTATCCCGAAACCCGCCGCTGCATCGCGGAGATGCTGGCACAGGAAAGCGGTTTACCTTTTTCCGAAGAGCATGTGATCATGACCTGCGGCGCCGCCGGCGCGCTCAATGTAATTCTGAAATCAATTTTGGACCCCGGCGACGAAGTGGTGGTTATCGCACCCTATTTTGCGGAATACAATTTCTATATTGACAATCACCAGGGCGTACGGGTGATTTCCCAGAGCAGTGATGATTTACTCCCGGATTTAGTGGACCTGGCACAGAAGATCACTTCCAGAACGAAAGCGGTCATTATCAACACGCCCAATAATCCGAGCGGACGAGTCTATTCTGAAAAACTTCTGAAAGAGCTGGGCGCCCTGCTTCGGGATAAAAGTTCCGAATTCAGACATCCGGTCTACCTTCTGGCAGACGAGCCTTATAAAAAAATCATCTTTACCGGCGGCGAATATCATTCGCCGCTTCGCTATTACCGCCATACGATTCTGGCAACCTCCTTTTCCAAAGACCTGTCAATCGCCGGTGAGCGGATCGGTTATCTGGCGGTCAGCCCACTGATCGAAGATGCCGATGCCATTATCAACGCCGCCACCTTCTGCAATCGGATTCTGGGTTACATCAACGCCCCGGCGCTGATGCAGCGTGTCGTCAAACATGCGCTGGATGCCGAGGTTGATGTTGCGGTCTATCAGCAACGCCGCGATCTGATGTGTGATGGGCTGACGGCAATTGGTTACGAACTAATAAAGCCGGAAGGCACCTTTTATGTTTTTCCCAAATCGCCTGCTTCTGACGACGTCGCCTTTGTGCAGGCATTACAAAAACATCTAATTCTGACGACACCGGGCAGCGGGTTCCAGTGCCCGGGCTATTTCCGGATCGCCCTGTGCGTTCCCGAAGAAACCATTATTAAATCCCTCGCCGGATTCGAACAGACCTATCGCGAAATGGTGAATTGACAACGTTCTATTTATCAATGGAGAGCATTATGGCAGCATCAAAAAGTAGAGGACATGTGGTGATCAACACGGAGGAGTGCAAGGGGTGCGAGCTCTGTATTGAAGCCTGCCCGGTGCATGTATTGGTTTTATCCGATAAATTCAATGCCCGCGGATACCATCCTGCGGCGTATACCGGCGAGGGCTGTACCGGCTGCGGTATCTGTTTCTACACCTGTCCGGAGCCGGGCGCTATCACGGTTTTCAAGCGCTGGGACCTAATAACCGAGACCGCCGATTGCCCCAATTGCGGCGGCGTATATAAGGTTTTTCACCCTGATGAAAATCCGGATAAAATTATCTGCACCAATTGTCTTAAACCGATTCGTGATACCCAATAGAGAGTGAGGTTGATATGGCAAAACAATTTTTAAAAGGCAATGAAGCGGTGTTAAAAGGCGCCATTCTGGCAGGCTGCCGGGCATATTATGGGTATCCGATCACGCCAGCCAGCGAAATTGCCCATGCGGCGGCAATGTATCTGCCGCTGGTGGGCGGCACCTTTGTTCAGGCGGAAAGCGAAGTGGCGGCGATCAACATGGTCTACGGTGCTTCGTCGGCAGGCGAGCGGGTCATGACCGCCTCGTCGGGACCTGGAATCAGCCTGAAACAGGAGGGTGTCTCCTATTGCGCCGGATCGGAACTCCCCTGCGTTATCGTAGATGTGGTCCGCGGCGGTCCCGGATTGGGCAATATCGCCCCGGAACAGGCGGATTACAATCAGGTGGTCAAAGGCGGCGGTCACGGCAATTACAAAGTGATCGTTTTGGCACCGAACTCCGTCCAGGAGATGTGTAATTTGGGGATGCTGGCGTTTGATCTGGCGGATAAATACCGCAATCCCGTCTACATCCTGACCGACGGCTTTATCGGACAAATGATGGAACCGGTGGAATTCCCCGAACCAGTGACCACCTTCCCGGAAAAAGCCTGGGCGATCAAAGGCACCGCCGAAACCTCCGATAACCTGATCACTTCCATTGATCTGGATCCCGACGACCTGGAACGCCATAATCAGAAGCTTCAACAGAAATATGCCATCATTGAGGAACAGGAACAGCGCGCCGAAGAGTATCGCACCGATGATGCAGATATCGTCATAATCGGTTACGGAATCGTATCCCGGATCATCCAGACGGTTATTGATGAACTGCGCGACGAAGGTGTCAAAGCCGGAATGCTGCGACCGATCACGCTGTTCCCATTCCCGAAGAAAACTCTTGAAAAATTGACCGGCAGCGCCCGCTTCTTCCTGACGGTGGAGATGAGTAACGGGCAGCTGGTCAACGATGTACGGCTGGTAGTGGAAGGGCGCAAACCGGTTCACCTGCTGACCCGCATGGGCGGCAACGTTCCTTCAACCAAGGAAATCCACGACGAAGTGATGAAACTGATGAGGTTATCATGAATACAATTCTGAAAAAATCAACCAGCTTTTACGATGTTTATGAACGACGCCCCGGGGCGGATAAATTGACGACTACCTATTGTCCCGGCTGTGGACACGGCGTGCTGCACAAACTAATCGCTGAGGCTCTGGAGGATTTCGGTGTGCGGGAGCGGACGATTTTCATCAGTCCCGTGGGCTGCAGTGTGTTTGCCTACTACTATTTTCATACCGGCAATGTTCAGGTGGCGCATGGTCGGGCGCCGGCGGTCGCGACCGGGCTCAAGCGGGCGCATCCGGGGAGCGTGGTCATCAGCTATCAGGGAGACGGTGATCTGGCAGCCATCGGTACCGCCGAAATCATTCATGCCGCCAACCGCGGCGAGGGTATTACCGTGTTCTTTGTCAACAACGCTGTATACGGCATGACCGGGGGACAGATGGCGCCGACCACGCTGATCGGTCAGAAAACCATGACGACACCACGAGGACGCTCGACGGACAATGAAGGATTCCCGATTCGCATGAGTGAAATCATCGCCACACTCGAATCCCCGGTATTTGTAGAGCGGGTCATGCTTGCTGATACCAAATCCACAATGCATGCCCGCCAGACGGTTCGCAAAGCGCTGAAAATGCAAATCGAGAAAAATGCCTTCTCCTTCATCGAAGTGCTCTCCGCCTGCCCGTCACAGCTGAAAATGACGCCCAGCCGCTCGAAACTATGGGTCAAAGAGGTGCTGGAGAAGCAGTTTCCACTCGGCGTAACCAAGGACATTTCCCAGGAATTTGAGGGACGCAGCTTTGCCCGCAAAAACGTCCGACCGGAAGAACTGACCGGCATTCTGGATATCGAAACCGTCCGGGTCAATCCTGAAAAGATCGCCCAATTCAAGGATAAATCCATCAACGAGGAGATCAAGATCGCCGGCTTCGGCGGGCAGGGGGTCCTGAGCCTGGGAACCGTTCTCTCGGAAATGGGCATGCGCCATAATTACGAAGTCAGCTGGCTGCCCTCCTACGGACCGGAAATGCGCGGCGGAACAGCCAATTGCAGCGTCAAAATCTCCAATAAGAAAATCGGCTCGCCGCTGGTCGCCAACCCAACCATCCTGATCGCCATGAACCGTCCGTCGCTGGATAAGTTTGAAAACGATGTGGTCTCCGGCGGATTAATTATGTACGACAACTCCCTGATTGACCGCGCCCCGGTGCGTGACGACGTGGATATCATCCCGATCCCAGCGACCAAAATGGCTGATGAACTGGGCAACACCAAAGCCGCCAACATGATCATCGTCGGCGCCCTGATTGTCTCCAAAGAGCTGATGTCTCAACAGGTGGTTCTGGATTCACTGGGAGACGTTCTGAAACGGAAAAATCTGGTGGTACTGAACCAGAAAGCGATTAAGCGCGGCGCCGAATATATCAAAAATCGCAAAAAGTAGCTTGCCTGTTTTTCACTGAAAAAGCCTTTTCTGCCGAAGGCGGGGAAGGCTTTTCATTATTCAGACCGTAATATTATATTAAAACCGGGAAAAAATTTAGGAATGAGACGTCTCAATCTCTTAGCGCTGATCGTTTTAGTAATGCAGACCCCGCTGGCGGCGCAATTCATTGGCGACCAGAATCCGCCGGGTCTGCGCTGGCAGCAAATCCGAACCGATTATTTTAATATCATTGTACCGCAAGAGCTCCTTGGCGAAGGACAGCGTGTCGCCAATACACTGGAGTACCTACGTCCCGCTCTGGAAAAAACCATGGATACCCGGCTTCATCGCTGGCTCGTGGTACTGAACAGCCGCAGCGCCGTCTCCAACGGATGGGTCGGCTACCTGCCGCGCATGAGTGAATGGTACCCCGTGACGCCCCAGGATGAATTCGGCGGGACGCTGGACTGGTACCAGCTGCTGGCAGTTCACGAGGGGCGCCACATGGCGCAATTCAACGCTTTCGACCGCGGCTTTAACCATCTGGCAGGCATCTGTTTTGGCGAGCTGGGTCTGGGAGCCTTCAGCTTTTACGGGACACCGCTCTGGCTTCTTGAGGGTGATGCCGTGGTCATCGAAACTGCGTTGAGCAACTCCGGTCGCGGACGGCAGCCGCTTTTCGACATGGGCATCCGCACCCTGCTACTCTCCGGCGAACGCTATTCCTACTACAAAGCCTACCTGCAGAGTTATCGGGATTATTTCCCCAATTATTACGCTCTCGGTTATCAAATGGTCGCCCATACACGCCGGGAATTCGGCGCCGATGTCTGGGCAAGGATCATGCAGCGCTCCGCAAAGTACTCCTACCTGCCCTGGTCTTTCAGTCTCTCGATGCAAAAAATTACCGGTTACAACGCCCGCGCGACCTATAAAAAAACCATGGATGAACTGGAAAAAGTCTGGCAAAAGCAGATCAGCGGAATCCGGAAAACTCCGGTCAAAATTCAAAATAAAAATCAAAAAGTGTGGACGAATTACAAGTTCCCGCAACAGATTTCCAACGGCAGTATCGTGGCTTTGAAAAGCGGACTGGCTGATCCGGTTACACTGGTGCGGCTTGATCCCGACGGAAAAGAAAAACGGTTGATCCAGATTGCTGCTACGGATAGAATCTCTGTCAATGCCGATAAAATCGTCTGGTCCGAGGTCTCGGTGGACCCCCGCTGGTGGGCACAGAGCTTTTCCAATGTGATTATCTATGACATTCATTCCGGAAAACGAAAGCAGCTGACCCGACAGGGAAAATATTATACACCCGCCCTGTCTCCCGACGGGCAGCGAATTGTTGCCGTTAAGCATCATTTGGACCGGCATTGCGCGCTGGTGATGCTGGACGCAGAAAACGGGCACGAAATCCGGGAATTCCCCAACCCCGATAATGACGCCATCAAGACACCGGTCTGGTCGGAGGACGGGCAAACAATCGGCTTTATCCGTCAGCGCGACGGCAGACGGGCGCTGACCGTGGCGGACCTCGAAAAGGGTACCCAGACCGACATCACCAACGTCACCGCTGAGGATATCAGCTATCCGACTTTCTACGGCGAGTTTATCCTTTACGATTCACCGTGGTCAGGCATTGACAATATCTATGCCGTGCATCTGGAAACCGGGAGGCGTTATCAGGTCACTTCCCGCGAATTCGGCTCATTTTACCCATCAATCGCTAATGAAATCCTGCTCTTTTGCGACTATCAAACTCACGGATTGAATATCGTCAGCACCCGGCTGGATACTACCCTCTGGACACCTCTGGAAAATGTTGAACAGCGGCAGGTGAACTATTTTGAGCCACTGGTTGAACAGGAACAGGGTGGCAACATTTTACTGGCGGAAAAGATACCGGATAAATCCTACCCGGTGGAGCCCTATTCGCCGCTGAAGCATGCCCTGAATATCCACAGCTGGTTTCTGCTGCCATTGCCGCCCAACCTGATCTACGGAATTATATCCAACGATTATCTGCATACAATGGCACTGAGTGCACTGGCTAACTATCACGCCGGTGAACAGGTAACTTCCTATTCCCTGATAGCGAGCTACGCTGGTGTACGTCCGATTATTGATATCGGAATCGGTTTCGGTAAACGGGCTCAGCTATGTGATTCCAATGGCAGGGACAGTAGCGATGTCTGGAATGAAATCAATACCACATTGGGTTTGCGCTTCCCGCTCCAAATAAACAGCGGGGCGCGGACAATGTTGCTGGAGTACTCCCTGAGCAGCGGATTGGTGCAGGTGTCCGGCAAAGAGCTCTTTAATACCGGTACTCCCCGCAATGGCAATTTTCAGACTCTGTCCCACAGTTTTGATTTTTCGACTAAGTTGCAGAGGGCGCGGCGCGATCTCGCCCCGCGGTTCGGGATGGAAATCCGGCTCCACCAGGCGCGGGCTCTGTGCGATTTCGCAACTTGCAACGATCACTATTTTGGTTCAATCCGGCAATTTTTCCCGGGATTTCGCCGACATCATAGCCTGCAGGGCTGCCTGGCACTGGAGTGTACCGGCAACCGGACCAGCTACATTTTCCAGAGCCGCATGCCCCGGATCAGAGGATATACGCCGGATGCCAACCTACTGGGTGCGCTGGATTACTCGTTCCCGCTGTTCTACCCCGATCGCGCACTGGGATCGTTGCTCTATTTCAAGCGTCTCCGGGCAAACCTGTTTTACGATTACGGCATGGTCAACGGGAATTTTCGCGGTGATGCGACTTTGTATCGCTCCGGCGGAGCGGAGCTGAGTATGGATTTCACCCCGTTGACGCTCTATTATCTGGAGCTGAATGCCGGGGTCCGCTGTTCCTATCGAATCGAAGACCGCCGCTGGGTGCTCGAGTTTATTCTTGGAAGTATCGGATTAATTTAATATGCAATGTCCGAAGTGCCGGCGGAGATGTCTTCACCGTTTTTTTTATTAACCGCAAAGACGCAGAGTAACGTTAAAATATTTTCACTACAATATATGTAAAGAAGTCTCTTGAGGATTTTACCAATCTGTAATTTTTAATTATCAATTATCAATTTATCTGCGATTTCTGCAGGGCAATTTTCACCATTTCAAGCATTTTTAAGATAGAATAGGGCTTCTGAATGAAATTGATGGAGGCGTCCTGCCCGATCTGCTCCCGGACCCTTTCGTCAGTGTACCCGCTACTGAGGATGATGGGAATATCCGTTTTTCCGCCGGTCAGGTTTTTTACCAGTTCGTAGCCGTTAGTGTCCGGCAAAATCACGTCGCTAAAGATCAGGTCAAACTTTCCCGATTCCCGTTCAAAGACGGTGCGCGCCTCTTTGCCGGTAGACACGGGAAAGACCTTGTATTTATATTGCCGCAAGGCATCCAGGGTAAATTCCAGCACGCTCTCTTCGTCCTCGATCAGCAGAACCCGCTCGCCGTTGCCCTGTAGCGATTCGAAGTCTGGAATGGCTTCTTTATCATCGGATTGTGCCATTTTACCGGTAGCCGGAAAATAGATAGTAAAGCGGGCACCTTTGCCAACTTTACTACTGACATTGATCCAGCCATCGTGTTTTTTTACAATACCATAAACTACGGACAGACCCAGCCCGGTTCCCCTGCCGCTCGCTTTGGTGGTAAAAAAGGGATCGAAGATTTTATCCCGGATATCCTCGGGAATTCCCTTGCCGTTATCACTGATCCCGATGCGGACATAATTGCCCACCTCGGCATTCAGAATATGCTTTTTATCAGCCTCCGTGATTTGCACATTTTCGGTTTGGATGGTGAGTTTGCCACCGTCGGGCATGGCGTCGCGGGCATTGACCGCCAGATTCGTCAAAACCTGTTCGAGATTGCCCTCATCGGCTTCGATCATCCAGACGTCGGGCTCCAGGATCGTTTCTATCTCAATATTCTCACCAATTAGCCGTCCCAGCATCTTCAGCAGGTTCTGAATCGTCTGGTTGATGTTGACCGATTTAAACTCCATCACCTCTTTGCGGCTGAAAAGCAGGAGCTGCCGGGTCAGATTGGAGGCGCTGGTGGAGGCGGTGAGAATCTGGTTGAGACTCCGGTTCAAGGGATCTTCTTCGTCAGTATTCATCAAACCCATCTGGGCGTGCCCCATGATCACTGTCAGGAGATTATTGAAATCGTGGGCAACACCGCTGGCAAGGGTCCCGACAGACTCCAGTTTCTGGCTCTGGTGCAGCTGTGCCTCCAGCGTCTCCTTTTCCGCCAGTATCCGCTTGCGTTCGGTAATATCCTCAACCGTCGCCAGGCTGCCCGTCATATTGCCATTTTCATCATAGAGTACCGCCGCAGAGACACTGATGATAATCGTTTCGCTACTTTTCTTGCGGCACTCCAGCTCGACTCCGGTAAAGTCACCTTCCTCCCTAATCCGATTGATTAACCTTTCTACATCTTGTCGGTCTTCCTCCGGTACAATCGGCAGTGGCTTTCCGATGACCTCTTCGGCGGTCCAGCCGAAAGTCTTCTCCGCCGCCCTGTTCCAGGAGAGCACGTTGCCTTCGAGATCGAGGCTGAAAATCGGCAGCGGCGAACTCTCCACAATGGCGCGCTGGAGCTCGGTGCTCTTCAGACGCTCCTTTTCAGCCTGCTTACGCTCAGTCACATCCAGCGCGGTGAAGGTGATTCCCCGACGAAGATCACCCGGTTCGATCGGCGTGGAGGTAAGATAAATATCAATAATGACACCGTCATTCCTTCGCCAGCGGGTCTCTACTATGCCAGTGCCTTTTTCCCTGATCTGCCGGTATTTTTCATTTCCAACATAATTATAGTCCGCCTGCGTCGGGTATAATAATCGTACATCCTTGTTAATCAGTTCGGCTCTTGAGTAACCGGTCATTTCACAAATCCGGGGATTGACATCCTTAATGATACGATCCACCACGACGCCGATGCCGATGGGCGCCACGTTGTAAATACTGCGCATCTTTTCTTCACTGATCCGCAGCGCCTGTTCCGATTGCTGCTTTTTGATAAAATTCGCCACATAAAAGATGAACGCTTCGATCAAACCGGCATTCAGCGGTTTGGATTTTTTATTCAGGATGAAGGTAACATTACCGAAAATCTGCTCTGCCTGCTGAAAAGAAAGACAATGAATCTTCTCCACCGGCAGTAATTTTTTTACGGCTTTCCCAATTTTTTCCGATACTTTATTATTAAACAGAGTCGGAAGGTCAAATTCCAGTTCAACCAGCTTGCCGCTTTTGACTTTATTAATGTGTTTGGTGTTGATTTCACCTTCTATCTGGCTGACGTCGAAGCCGAAAAGATTGGTTAACAGACTATGCAGCTTGGCATTAACACCCTCGATATGTTTCATTCGCCAACGGTTTGCGGCTTCATTATACTCGACTACAGTGACGATGCCGGAACCATTTATCAGCTCATACAGCTTTCGGCCGGTATATGCATAAATCTCCTGGATGGATGTGAGCCTGACCAATTCAAAGCCGGTTTGCGCCAGAAAGGCGTTTTGCCGTTCACTTTCCCGCAACGCCTGCTCAGCCTGCTTAATCTGGGTGATGTCGCGACCGATTCCCACCAGACCACTCACCTCACCATTATCGTCCACAATTGGCGACAACGACGTTTGATAATAACAGGTGCCCTGCTTTGTTTCGGCAGACCATTCATAGACGACAAATTCGCCCTCCAGTGCTTTGGTATTGGCTTCCTCATGCACGGTGGCATTGGCGGCACCCAAGATCTCCCGGGCGGTCTTGCCCAGAAAATCCTCCGGTGTCATCCCCTGCTGCTCGACCCAGGGTCCATAGACGCCGGTATGGCGCTGTTCGCGGTCCAGCGTAAAAACGATGTCCTGCATGGATGACATAATGGTCCGAAACCGTTTTTCACTCGCATGAATCTGCCGGAGAAGCCTCTCCTTTTCCTCTTGCGCCGCCCTTTTATCCATCACTTCCCGGACGGTAAAGGGCAGGCGGCGGATTTTTTCTTTGAGTACATAGTCGTCGGCGCCAGCTTTCATACAGGCGACAGCGGTCTCTTCGTTCATCGAGCCGGTGAGCATGATGAAGGGGATGTTATTCGGCTCAAACCGGGCGATTTTTAGGGCGCTCATGCCGTCAAATCGGGGCATGGAGTAATCGGAAATAATCAGGTCGGGCTGAAATTCCGCCAGCTCTTTGCGCATCCCCTTTTCCGTATCCACCACCCGGGCAGTAAATTCGATTTTCTCCCGCTTCAGTTCCCGTTGTGCCAGCTCTACGTCGGTCGCCAGATCCTCCACGAATAAGATTTTGATGGCTCTCATTACAAACCTCCGTCTCTACGGCAGTTATTGATGATTTAGCAGCAACCAGTAAAAGCCGATATCGCGGACTGCTTCGACGAATTTATCAAAATCCACCGGCTTGACGATATAGCTATTAACCCCCAGATGGTAGCTTTCGACGACATCCCGCTCCTCCTTGGAGGAGGTCAGGACAATCACCGGAATGACCTTTTTGTCGGGATCGCTCTTAATTTTTCGTAATACCTCTTTACCGTCAACTTTGGGTAGTTTCAGGTCCAGCAGAATGATTTTGGGGCGATTGTTTATTTGGCTGTCTTTAAATTTGCCCTGCTTGTAGAGATAATCGAGAGCCTCGGCACCATCATGGACAATCAGGACATTATTGGCGAGATGGTTTTTTTTAAGCGCCCGCATCGCCATCTCAGCGTCGTTCGGGTTGTCCTCGACGAGTAAGATTTCGACCTCATGGGGATATTGCATAATTTATTCCGCCACTATTTGATATGGTAATATATGGGACATTTCTATAATAAGATATGGGGTTTCTTATCATATTAGCAAATTTTTTTTCTCGTTTGCTACCGGTGATGGATTTTCATACGGTTGGATCATTCGGTGGGAAAAGCGTTACAGGTGAAAATTTACCCCCTTACGAGGTTTGTATTTTTTCGCATTGCGGAAAAGTCCGCAGGACTGATATGTCGGTAACTTTAACCATACAAAAAATCCAATCAGCCCCGGTAGAGGTGGCATAATCACATCATGTCACCCCCAAGGGGGTTATGGGTAAATCGCTCGATTTTTACCAATATTTCACCCCTAATGGGGTTTCCTTTTTCCCACCGCAGGAAAAGTCCGCAGGACTGATATGTCGGTAACGCCAGCCACAATCTATCCCACCAACCCCGCTAGGGGTGACACATTCACACCATGTCACCCCTATGGGGGTTATGTGTAAATCGCTCGAT
>DSAS01000028.1 GCA_011046365.1 Fidelibacterota bacterium | reverse complement strand
CCCGATTCGACTAAGTTGCTAATCAATGATTTCGGGATAGTCAACAGTATTTCCAACGTCACTGAATACCTAAAAATAATCAATTTGCTAAAAGCCGATAGTTTGATTGACGGTATCGGTGTTCAGGGACACGCCTTTAGCACCATTTTTGATGCCTCAATCATGAAAGCCAATCTTGATTCGTTAGCAACAGCTGGACTGCCGATTTATGTGACTGAACTCGACATTGACGGTTCTACTGATAATCAGCAATTAAACGAATATAAACGTATTTTCCCGACCTTCTGGAATCATCCGGCAGTTGCAGGGATCACTCTGTGGGGCTGGCGACCGGGTCTCTGGCGTAATACCCAGAAAGCCTATATCATCAATTCAGATAATACCGAAAGACCGGCGCTGACCTGGTTGCGGGAATATGTACCCACGACTCTGGCGATCGAACATACCATCACAGAACTGCCGCAAACCTACAAACTCTATGGGAATTACCCCAATCCCTTCAATCCGACGACCCGAATCCGCTATTCTCTGCCTCAAAAAACGCATGTCACCTTGCGAATCTACAACCTGCGCGGTCAGGTCGTCGCAACTCTCGTTGATGAGCTTCAGTCTGCCGGAGAACGTATCATCACCCTTGACGCCGGGAATTTGGCTGCCGGCATCTATTTCTGCCGTCTCGAAACCGAAAATTATATCGAAACAAAAAAACTCACGTTGATCAAATAAGGCTGGCATTATACGGAAACAATGTTTACTATATTCTGAAAAAGGAGAAAGCATGACGTTATTTTCTAAAAATATGCGATGCCTCTATAGCACAATCCCGCTCTTTACCATGGCGCTGCTTGCCCACCCCTCCGGCGGTCCCTACGGACCGATCACACAACGCTATGAAATTCCCCGGAATGCCGGCAAAATCTACTACGTCGCACCCGATGGTAACGCCAAGGCTTCCGGTACCTCAATCAATAAGCCCACAACTCTGGAATCCGCTATTGAACAGGTTGAAAGCGGTGACGCCATTATTCTGCGCGGTGGTATCTACCGTACCGGCAACCTGCTCCTGAACCAGGGCATCATCATGCAGCCTTACGAAAATGAAAAACCGATTCTGAAAGGCACCTATGTCGCCGTTGATTGGAAAGACCTGGGAAACGGGCTCTGGATGACCAGCTGGACGCAGCTCTTCCCTTCCAAACCGGACGACTGGTGGCGGCGCGAACGGGAAGGCAAAAAAACACCGCTTTACCGCTTCAACAACGATATGGTCTTTGTGGACGGCAAATTTCTGCAAGCTGTGGGCTGGGAAGGCGCAGTGGATGAAAACAGCTATTATATTGACTACGCCAATCAAACCGTCTATATCGGTGTCGATCCCACCGGTAAGCTAGTGGAGATAACCGCCTTTAACGTGGCGCTACATCGAGTCACCGGTAAAGTGCATGGTAAAAAATCCGACGGCAAAGGACCGGTTATCCGCGGCATTACCTTTACGCAATACGCCTATCGCGCCTTCGAAATCGAAGGAACCGAACCGCAGGGACCATCCTTGGAAACCCAACATGGAAAAGAGGTAATCGGAACAACTCTGGAACACTGCACCATCTCCTACTGCTCCCGGGTTGCCGGCTATTTCCGGGGTGACAAAATGGTCTTTCGCCACTGCAAAATCAGCGATACAAGTACCGAAGGGCTTTATATCATCGCCTCGAACGATGTGCTCCTGGAGAAAAATATATTCACCCGTAATAATATCGAACGCATTACCGGATACTATCCGGCGGCGGTAAAAATTTTCAATCAGTGTTACCGGGTCACCTGCAATGATAACCTGGTGATTGATCTCCCCTACTCAAACGGCATCTGGTACGATGTGGGCAATGTGGATGGTGTGTTCATCAATAATTGGGTCGAAGGGGTCGGCAATAATCGCGGTGAATTTTCTACTGAACGCCCCTGGCCTAGCGATAACGGCTTCTTCTTTGAAATCTCCAAAGGCGCCATCTGCGCCGGGAATGTCTTCGTCAACTGCGACCACGGTCTCTGGGTACTTAATAGTTGCAACGTCCAAATCTACAACAACACTTTCGTCAACAGTACCGCCTGCATCGCCCGCAACGAACGCAGCGCCCAGGGCGATCACTTCGGCTGGCACCCCAGTACCGGACCGGACGTGGATGAGCGCGACGGACACATTTTTGTCAATAATCTGCTTACCGCTGCGGAAAATTTCCAACGGTTGCTACTCTACGTATGGCAACCGGCAACCCTCTGTAAAACTCTCCACCAACCCCAATTGAAGCAGATTGATCACAACATGTATATCCGGGCTGTGATAACGAATCAACCGCTGATTTTATGGAGCCCCTTCGGGAATGAAACCTGTCAACTGCTGGCGCAATCTCCCGAAGAATTGCATAGACTGTACCCCGATTTCTCCCAAAAAAGCCGCTATCTTGAAAACTATACCGGCCCCCTGTTTAAATGCCCCCGGCTGGGGAACTATACTCTTCTGCCGGAATCGCCTAAATTAAACAAGAACGCCCCAATCCCCCAGGAGATTCGAAATCTGATCGGATGTAGCCGGAATGATGAATTTATTGGTGCATTTCCGGTGATGCAATAATGGCAGTCAGATTTTTCGGCTGGGAATAAAAGCGTTTTGGATTAAGTGATATGCAGCAAACAACACTTTCTGCCGGTAGACGTTTTCCGGTATCTGGTTTCTGTTGCCTGATGGCAGCCATGCTGATCCATTCCCGCGCTCAGCCTCCCGCGGAGGACATGGACAAATTTCTGGGGAACTGTCTCGGCAACACGATCTATTCCAACTATACCAATTATTGGAATCAGGTCACACCGGGCAATGCCGGCAAATGGGGTAGCGTCGAATATAATCGGAATTCTTACAACTGGACCCAGCTGGACAATATCTACAATATGGCACTAACGAAAGGAATTCTTTTTAAACATCACACTCTCGTATGGGGGCAGCAACAACCGGGCTGGATTACAACGCTGGATTCTGCCGGGCAGCGGGCTGAACTTGAAGAGTGGTTTCAGCTGGTCGGCGAGCGCTACCCGCAGATGGATTTCGTAGATGTCGTCAATGAACCCTTTCATGCGCCACCGGCATACAAAGAGGCGCTGGGCGGAGACGGTGTAACCGGCTGGGACTGGGTAATCAGCTCCTTTGAACTCGCCCGCCAGCACCTACCCGACAGTGTCAAACTGATTCTCAATGAATATAACATTCTCCATGACAATACTGTTACATCCAATTATCTAGAAATCATCAATCTCCTGCAAGAACGGAATCTGATTGACGGCATTGGAATTCAGGGACACTACTTTGAATTCAAGGGCAGCGGATATACCTATTCCCTCTCCACAATCAAGAATAATCTGAACCGACTCGCCGCCACAGGATTACCGGTTTATATTACTGAATTTGATGTTAATGAGGCGGATGATAATGTACAGCTGCAAAACTATCAGACCTATTTTCCTATTTTCTGGGAACATCCCGGCGTGAAAGGAATGACGCTCTGGGGATATGTAGAAGGTGACATGTGGAAAGAGAATGCATATTTATTGAAATACACCGGAAGACCGCGTCCGGCTTTTGAATGGTTGCTCAGCTACATTAAAAGCCCACTGGCACCAAAGTTGATCTCACCGGTTGCTCCGGAAACCGGACAGAACGTACCCTGTAATCCGGTTTTATTGTGGCATTCCGCCGCAACTGCCGAATCCTACCATGTCCAATTGGCGATTGCCTCCTCTTTTGGACCGACGGCAATGGTGTTAGATACCGTTGTAGCGGATACGGTGTTACAGGTGGATTCGCTGCAGGCGGACAAAATCTATTACTGGCACGTTGCGGCTTCAAATGAACACGGCATGAGCTTTTATTCAGCCACAGCGGCATTCCGTACCGCGTCGGTAAACGCGATTCCGGGACAATCCATCGGGTTCCCGGCAGATTATTGCCTTTTTCAAAATTTCCCGAATCCTTTCAATTCGACGACAACGATCAGGTTTTCGATCGCCTACGACGGTTTTGTACATTTGCGGATTCACGATCTCACCGGTCGGGTTATCCGCACATTGGTCAATCAGAGAATACCGGCTGGCGAATACACAGTTCATTTGCATGCCGATAACCGGCTGAATTCCGGTTTGTATTTCTATACAATTGACGCCGGTGATTTTACTCATACGAAAAAGCTGATGATAATCAAATAACGATTTACGCATCTGTTCACTACTGGCAATCATAAAATTCCATTGCGTTTGATCATATCCCTGGTGCAGATTGCTGGAATGTGAACCAATGATGCGATTCAGCTGCGATATTTTATTTCGGTTTAATCTGTGTTTGCTTCTCCGCGTTTCAACAGCAGGTCTCTTTCAATTATTGCCATTTTTTCTTTGTCCAGCGGATAAAACACCATGAGCAGCACGCCGATTATTCCGGCGATGGTGGGATAAATGCTCATAACCAGTCGAATTCCCGTCAGACTCGTGGCAGTTTGGGCGACGTTTGGTTCGAAGCCATAGAGGTCCAGAATAAAAGCCAGGATGGCGCCACCCAACGCGATACCAAGTTTCAGCGCAAAAAGTGATACCGCCATGATTAACCCGGTAGCACGGCGCCCGGTTTTCCATTCGGAATAATCAGCTGTGTCGGTATAAATTGCCCATTGCAGTACCGAGACCGGTCCCACCGCAAAGGATGCAATAATCTGAAAGAGATACATCAGGGCGACATCCTGCGGTTTCAGGAAAAAAAAACAGAGCGGAAAAAATCGCAGCAGTTCCTAAAAAGCCCCAATAACATCTCGCTTTCCCAATCTTACGGCTGAAAAAACTGGTCAGCAGCGCACCGACAATCGTCATTGCTGTACCGATGAGCATGAAAGAGGATGTCAGTGACTGATAGGAAAAAATATGCGGCTGACCAAAGATCGTCAGCTGTTGGTCCTGCACGAAGTATTTGAAATAGTACACGATACTGCCGCCGCGGATTACATTAAACAGCAGCTGAAAAATTGTCGCCAGACCGATCAATATCCAGGGCACATTTCGGATCAGGTCGGCTAAATCCTGCTTGATGGGATTTTTATCTCCTTTGACCGGTTTGACCCGCTCCTTCGTCGTCGCGAAGGTCGTCACCCAGAGAACAACCGCCAGCGCAGACATCAACGCCATCGTCCATTGCCAACCGGCATTCTCATTACCTTTTCCAAAAATGCTGACAAATTTCAAGACCGCGAACTGGACGATAAATTGTCCCACGAAAGCGGCGACAAAGCGAAACGTAGAAACCACCGTTCGCTCTTCGGAATTGGGTGAAATCACGCCCATCAGGGCTGAGTAGGGGACATTGATGACCGTATAGACCATCATCATCAGGTTATAGGTAACAAAGGCATAAATGATCTTCCCCTGGGTACTGAAATCGGGAGTGATAAACATGATAAAACCCAGAATTCCGAAAGGCAGTGCGGTATAGAGCAGATAAGGTCGGAATTTTCCCATCTTCGTACTCGTCCGGTCGGCAATGGTGCCCATCAGCGGATCGTTGACCGCGTCCCAAATCCGTCCGACTAAAAAGATAGTACCCACCGCCGAGGCAGGAATACCAAATACATCGGTATAAAAATAGAGTAGAAAGAAAATAAAGGTCTGGAAAAACAGATTTGAAGCCGTATCACCTAGACTGTAGCCGATTTTTTCGCTTAGTTTAAGTGTCCCTTTTTTTTCAGTCATGACGCACCTTCTGTTTGTATTAATGATGCCCGGTAAATATAAATGAGTTTTTCGGATTAAAATCCACTATTTCATCAGGAAAGCGGCAAATGTCTTCAGCTGTTTGGACTCCACCTGCATACTCTGCTGCTGTTCCTGCATCTCTTTAATAAATTGAATTACAATCTGAGTCATCACTGCGCCCGGTCGGGGATAGGCTGCTACGATATAATGAGGTCCGGGCACCGATTCGCCGTTTTCCTGCTCCAGCTCGGCACGCAGATTATCCGGCGAGATCAGTGAATTTCCGTATTTAAATATTACCTTGTCCATCGCCTTGTAGACCTCTTTACTCTCTTCCGTCATTCCGAAGTAATCGAGCAACTGAGCAAAAACATAGTTAGACGTGGTATAGACATCCTGTCCCTGTTCCGACTCGACCTTCCCGCCGTCTTCGGTTCGGCACATCGCCCAGCCCATAAAGGTGCGATTGATAGCGTAGATCGTCTTGAGAATCTGCTTGACCCGCCCCTCGGGAATAAAAGGTTCCTCGCCCATGGCAATCAAAGCCCAGATGGCATCTAATTGGTTCATCCAGACATCTGGATTGGTATCACCTGTTACCGGATCGAAGCAGGTGACATAATACTGTAGTCTTTTCCCTTGGCTGTTTTTAGTGTCCCGCCACAATTTTTCAAATTTCCGGGAAACCCTATCAAAAATCTCTGCGTACTCCTTTTTGGCTTCGGCGTCTTGCATTATTTCAGCCATTCTGATCATCGCCCGGCAACCCGCCAGAAAAATGGTGGCGTCGTAGGCATCCACGCCAAACAGGGTCAAATTATCAAAAGTGTTTTTCACTTCGCCAGGATTGCCTTCCGGAATACCGTCGCCGTCAAAATCGAGTTCCTGCAAGTGCTCAAAGCCGAATTTAAGGGTTTCCCAATTTTTCCTGATGAAGTCGGTATTGCCTGTGAATTTGACATTGCGCAGAACGCGGGTTGCCAATTTGGGAAACAGGTCTACCCAGTAGTTGTTATTGTACCAGGCGTAATCGCTGACATTGCGCAGGGCATGCCCCTTCGGGAGCGCACCTAGATCGTGCGCCACGCTACCCTTGACCTTGAAGGCATCCCGAATCTGTGTCAGTGAGATTTCCTCGTATTCTTCCGGATATTTTTCGAAGTGCTGGCGCGCCTCGGTGAAGGAGGCGTGCAGATGATAAAATCGGGGTGCCGGATCTTCTGCCAGAATCGAATTGACAAAACTCTGGCAGAGCTCCTCCTCAATTTTCGGAAAGAGCAAGAGCATGACCATGGAATACCAATCCACGTCTGACGGATTGATATAGGCATAGTCAAAACATTCCAGAAATCGGGCGGTTTCGTTGCCCTTCTCGTCTTCAACCCAGACACAGGCATTGGACAGTGGAAAACTGAATTCGTTCAGAATTAACCGGGTTAGTCGCAAAGCCCCTTCACGGTCCTTTTGATAAGCCGGGTTTTTGCGGATCAATTCATAAATCCGATTCTGAATAGACAGCGTCCGCTTACGCCACTCGCGATAATTATCCAGCGCAATTTTAGCCATCTCCACAGCCCGGGCGGTCTGATCTTTGAAATGTTTAACATACTTACGTTCAAACTCTTTGCCATCAATAAAATGCTGCTTGGGAAAATCGAGAGCCACTGCAAAGGGAATTTTGATAATCTCTTTGGGGCTGAGGCGGAAATGCAGGCTGACAGCCGCACCGTAATCCTGGTTCGGGATGATATCGCGCTTTTCATAAAAACTGCCGTCATCGTTCAGTAAGAGGTCCTGTTTCAGGCGATTCAGACAGAAATGCGGATGCGTATCAATATCCACGCCGCTCAGCTCCGGCACTGCAATCACCATGCGATCCTGACATTCCTGGCTGCCCATGACTACACCTTTGATCCCTCTGGATTCGAAGGCATTATGGACCTGTCCCTTGACAGGTGCGGAGCAGATATAGACCGTATCCTGGTCAGTGGGTTTCAGCTCTTTTTCCTGAAGATTGACCAGCGACGGTCTGGGAATGACCAGGGTTATTTCCTGAACTCTATTGGTGTTATTTTCAACCTCAAATTCCTCCACACTGATCGGGATTAGCGTCTGATCGTTTCCGGACAGAAGCGGTGAAATCATATGCCGGGTAATGGTCACTTTACCCAGCTTAAACGCCATCTGCGCCAGCGGTGTCGCAATCGAGATAGAAACCGTCTCTTCATCAACCGCCGGATGATAATAGTTCCGTAATGCCGGTACATCATCCGGTTCCTCGACAACCTGCGGGTCTCTGGTAGTAAGCATGAAATATTCATCGCGTTCGTCTTCGGCATCCGGATCAGCGGCGATTTTAACGAACGGTGCCGACCCCAGCTGAATAGCGTTTTGATTCAGCAGGATCAGACGACCCGCGTTATTCAGTCGGTTATACAGACCTTGCGGAGAAATACCGATCGAACAGGTTGGTGCACCCAGCAGGGCAATCGTCTGTGGAAATTGCAGCGTTTTAGACATTCCCTGATGGTGAACCGTCATCTTGTTGTCTTCATAGATTTCAGATATTTGTCTCCCTGCAATGGTAAAGACGTCGCTTACATTAATATTTTCCATACTACACTTCCCGATTTATACCTTCGTTTTCTTACAGCTGCATGGCTGATTTTGCTCAACAGTAAGAAAGGTTTAACGGATGCTTTTTCGGCGGTTTCAGGTTTTTAACTGACACTGCCTCCTCTTTCCCCAATTTTACCGGCAGTGTTGTCGTCGAACAGGGTTTGATTTTGCCAAACAGCAGATCGGTGGAAACCCGGATGGAATCGGGTGTCCCGCTAAAGTTGCACACCACAGTATCAGCATCCGCCGTGGTTCCCTCAATATAGGGATTATTGGTAACCACGATGACCTTATGACCGGCATCTTTCAACTTTTTAGCCAGGAGCTGATTGTTGCCGGACTTCACGATCCGCGCATAGTAATTGGTCATGACGATCAGATCAACCTGCTTTGCCAGTTCCAGACACTCCTTGATTTCGTCCTCAAAAGCTGAAAAAGCCGTATCGGCTAAAATCAGATTCTGACTATGGTTAACCATCGCTTCACAAAACATGTGGGTATGACAATAGGGGTCTTTACCAAGGAATTCATAGGGAATTCGCTGTTCAATCACTAAAATTTTCTGCCGGGGATTCAGCGGCAGCAACTTTTTATCGTCGCACATGACGATCTGCGCCTTTTGGGCAACCTCCCAGGAAAAATCAATAATCTTTTTATCGGTCGTGATAGCCCGGGTTTTTTCGGGATCATTTTTCCCGGCGGTTTCGAACAATCCCTGTTCATATTTCATTTTCAGGAGTCGCTCTACCGACTGATCAATCCGATCTTCGGTCAGTTCGCCCCGTTCGACAGCCATTTTAATCCCGAAGAAACACTGTGAGCGGGATTCGTCATCGGCTTTGAGCAGAATAGTATCGCACCCGGCTTTGATCGCCATGGCGCAGGCTTGCGGCAGAGGCCACTGTTTTAGAATCGCCGCCATGCCGATGGCATCCGATACTATTACGCCTTCAAAGCCGAGTTCCTCACGCAGGAGTCCGGAAAGGATTCTGGGCGAAAGGGTCGCCGGATATTTATCGTCATAAGTCGGATACACGGAGTGTCCGGTCATGATTGCCTTGACCCCGGCATCAATGGCTGCCTTGAAGGGCACCAGCTCAACTTCGTGCATTCGTTTTTTATCCAGTTTAAGCACCTCCAGCACATCATGGGCATCAGTGCCTGAATCCCCTCTGCCGGGAAAATGTTTGGCAGTGGCGGCGATACCATTATCCTGCAAACCTCTGATCAGGGCGACAGCATGTCTGGCGCAAATTTCCGGATCGTCACTGAATGAGCGCACGCCGATTTCCGGATTGCGCGGATTGGTATTGACGTCGCAAACCGGGGAATACATCTGCGTGACGCCGATCGCTGTGAGCATTTTTGCAATAATGGAGCCGATTTTATATGTCAGTTTTTCATCGCCGATTGCCGCCATTCCCATGGGACCGGGAAACTGGCGAATACCGCCCGAGGTGTAATCATTTTTAAAATCACCTTCAAAATCAATCGTCATGTGCAGCGGAATACCCGCTGGTCTGCTCAGGGCAATTTGTTGCAGGCGATTCAAATCCTTGGTATAATCTTCCGGGGTAATACTGATCCCGAAGGTCTTGCCGTTAAAATAGTTGTTGGCAATTTTGAAATAATCATCGGGCTCTTTGAATTTTTTATCAATTTGAGAATTACCCCAGTACAGATTCTTACAGGTTTCCAGGGCATAGGGTTCCAGGCAGAGTCCGCCGCAATGCAGACGGGTGATCTGTTCAATTCCGCTCGGGGATAACATAGCACCGCGACGGGTAAATGTCAGCAGCTGCCCGATCTTCTCCATCAAGGTCATACTGGTTATTTTTTTGCTGATAAAGGTATCTCTTTCTTTTGACATTTGTAGCTTCTCCTAATTTTTTTGCACTTTGCTTATTCCCATTTCCCACGGTTGTTCGGTCCGACCCAGAACCCGCGTTCTTTCTTCCAGCCGGGTTCGGTAATTGCCAGGTCTTTTGTCTTCCAGCCGGCTTCGATCCGTCTGGTGAGATCATCAAATCCCTTATTCCAGGTCAAGCCATCGGGAACGGTCACGTTCATACTGCCGGCGGCATTGGCGTAGCGCAGGCAAGATTCGATACTGTGTCCCCAGACAAAGGCGGCGAGAAATCCGGCAATCGCCGAATCGCCGGAGCCCAGCGCACCGACAAATTTCTCTTCCTGATAAACCGGAAACCAGAGTTCCCGATTCGCCCAGTTCGCAAGGTTGGCACACCCGGCGGCGCCCATCTTTTTCAGGCGATCCTGACCGGCAGTTCGAACATACAATCCGCGGTGACCACACTTGACCATAGCAATTGCGGCACCCATTTCCAGCAGGTTATTGCCCATCCGGGAAACTTCTTCCACAGTGATATGATCGAGCACGCCCTCCTTGGGACCTAGTTTGGCTTTCTTTTCCAGGAACTCCTTCTTATATAGAAAATAGAACAGCTCTTCTGCACTCGGCACCATTATATCCGATAGCGGCACCCAGTTCTCAAGAATGGCGTACCAGTCAATCTTGTCGCCATAGCCGCTGACATCGGGAATAGAAAGATCAAGCGCAACGGTAGTATTCAATTCTCTGGTTTTTTGTAAAATTCTGGTCAGTTCGGCGCCGGTATTTGAATATAGCTTATTCATCCATGGCGGATATCCGAAAAGCATCAGTTTCGACCGTTCAACAATGTCGAAACTCATATCATCGTACCCAAAGGTATCATTGGCACCGCAGTGATGCAGATAGAAGCGATCAATACCGGGGATGCAGATTGCAATAGTATAGGAAGTTGATTCGCCTGCCACCATCTTGATGCCTTTGAAATGGTCTTCGTGCTCTTCGTACCAGCGCAAAATCTGCTGCCCAAAATCATCATCACCGATTTTGCCGATGAGTTCCGTCTTGACACCAAGACGCCGGATGGATACGCCGGCATTGGTAACCGGCCCCCCACCGACGACGACACACTTGCCCATATTGATCATTTTCCCCGGGACGAGTACATCGGTCATATTATCCACCTCACCCTCGATGGTAAATGCCGGAATCAGGTCCAGACAGGTATGTCCGGCAGCAACAATTTCCAGGTCTTTCTCTTTTCCCATTTTCAGTTCCTTCTTACTGTTATCTGTTATCCGATTTCTTATTTAAAACACTATTAATAACCGCTTCCAGTGCCGGTTTCGGCTGATACTGACCGTCAAAGAGCATTGGGTAATCTACCCTGCCCCTGATCGGTAAATAGCTGCGCCAGGACTGCTTATCGTGAACAGCCCAAAATGTCACACGACTGATTTTATCCTGATGCTTTATGAACACGCCAAACAGTTCCGCATAGCGTTTCGCCAACTCCTCTTGAACCGAATCGGGCAGTCCATCCGGATAGGGATTGAACTTCTTTTGCTTTACAGGATCAAAACTGGAAATATCCACCATTTTTGAATCAACCGGATAAAAAGGCAACACACTGACGTCTAGTTCGGTGATCATTTGCGGGACATTCAATTTAGAAATTTCCACAATGGCTTTTTCGACCTCGGCAAGGGTCGGATAATCCAAAAACCAATGCCCCTGCGTACCGACGCCGTCAATACGGATACCTTCTGCCTGCAGTTTCCGAATCAGGCGGATCACGGCATCACGTTTCGCTTTGTGCTCGGTGTCATACTCATTATAATAGAGTTCCGCATCAGGGTCTGCCTCGCGGGCGTATTCGAACGCCTTAACTAGATAATCTTCGCCGATGATATCGAGCCATCCACACTTTCTGAGTGAGCCATCTTTCATTACGGCTTCGTTGACCACATCCCAGCCGTGAATGCGACCTTTGTAACGACCCATTACGGTAAAAATATGGTCTCGCATCTGTTCCAGTAACGCTTCCCGTCCCAGCGGTTTGCCCTTTGCATCCTGAAATACCCACACCGGTGTCTGGAAAAACCAGACCAGACAATGTCCGATTATTTGTAAATTATATTTTTCGCCTAACTCTACATAACGGTCTGCCGCTTCGAAATCATAACAGTCTGGCTCCGGATGAACTTCCTCCCATTTTAAAATATTTTCTGGTGTAATACTGTTGAAATGTTTTTCAAGAATATTGTATACTTCCGGTTCTTTGCCCATAATCTGACCACGATTCAGAGCAACACCGATCCTGAAACTGTCTTTAAAGGTATTTTTCAAAGAAGCCGGTTGATTATCCTTCACCTTCTTCACCTCTTCTATATGCCAATTCCGTAACCTGATTCACAACTTTTGTCATTGTTAATGCAATCCAAATACATCTATCAAAGCAGATATCGCGGCATCATTGACATCCATACGCCGGTTGCAGTAAATCAAAAACAAAATATTTCCTTTTTTAATGCTTTTATCGTCACCATTTAATGTCTTTTAATATTCATTGAACCGTTTCAATTATAAAAATGTATTGGCAGAAAAGCAAGAAAAACGTCCGTCTTAAATCAAATATTTTGAATTTTTATTGGATTGGTTTTAAAGTCAAATAGCCCACTGGTTATTTCGATTCCAATTCAAGTATCTCGGCTCCGGCAAGCAGAATAAAGCCGACGCCATGAACATCGTTTAAAGGCGTTGAGCGCCGGTAATAAAAATCCAGATCATCACCGATTCCGGTTCTGGTGCAGACACCCTCGATTTGCCCGTCTGAGCGAATCCGGGTCAAAATCCCCTTCCAGCCGCGCCGGGCAACCGGAGCATACCGGGCGGACAAATATCCCTTATTCACAGCCCGGCTGATCACATAGGTAAATATCGCACTACAGGAGGTTTCCAAATAAGAATCATCTTTATCGATCAGCTGGTGCCATAAGCCACTACTGTCCTGATACTGCATCACGCCCGAAATGTGCTTGCGAAACAGTGTCAGTAATGTATCCCGCCCGGGAAAATACCGGGGCAGGTGATCAAGCAATTCCGTCTGCGCCAGCAGCGCCCAACCGTTTGCCCGACCCCAGTAAGCAATACTCGGTTTTTCAGTATCGGTATACCAGTTGTGCACCATGAGTTGATTCTCTTCGTCAAACAGATATTTGTGATAGCGCAGTACCTGTTTGACCGCATCATCGAAATAGCGTCTGTCGCTGGTCATCGCACCCATTCGCACCAGGAAAACAATACTCATATAGAGGTCATCCGCCCAGATCGTCCAGCGCCGTGGGAACGAGCGCACCAGCGTGCCGTCTTCCAGACGGTCCTGCTTGTGCAGAATATGCTCGGCGGCATGTTCAATATATTCGCGGTAACGCTCCTGTGGCTCCAGATGATAGATTTCAATTACACTCGCCCCCATGCTTCCGCAATCATCCAGTTCCTCAGTGATAAAGAACTGCCCAAATGGATATTCCCACTTATTCTCGCCGCTCCAGCGCTCCTCGAAATAGCCGGAATGATCAAAGCCAAAAGCAACATTCTCCAGCGCAAACTCCCGATAGCGGGTATCATCCAACAGGTCACTTAATTTGAGCATCGCCAGGTTCAGCACCCCGTTCCAGTAGCGCCAGTCGTTATAGGCGTTTTCCGGGCGTAAGCAGGCATTTTCAGGGGCTTCTTCCGGTCTTGGGTAAACTTTCGCGTCCCGCTCGTCCACGAACCGGAAAGTTGCATCGGTAATAATTCCATCGGCGACCAGCCGGATTTTTGTCTCTGTTATTTTCCTGTTCAGATCAGTTTCCGACCGGTTACATGCCGGCTGTATCAGCATCATAAGCATTATGACAATCAGACAATATATTTTTCTTAAAATCATACCAACCATTACAGTTATTTCGTTTCAACCGTACGGATAATGGCATGCAACGCCGGTTTTGACTTGAAATTATCATCAAAGAGCAGCGGATAGGCGCTACGTCCATTGATCGGCCAGTAATTCCGCCAGGATTGCGCATCATGAACCCCCCAGAACGTCACCCGGCTGATGGATTGATCATATTTATTGAATATTTTAAAAAATTCCGTATAGCGCTCAGCCAGAACGGTCTGCATAGAATCGGGCAGAAAATCGGGGTAGGGATTCAGCTCTTTACGCTGTTCGTAACTCAGTGAAATATCAGCACCGGTATAGTCAGACGGCTGTGGCAGAATATCCATATCCAGTTCTGTGATCATCAGCGGTACACCCAACTCGCCATAGACAGACAGGGCGGCTTCCAGTTCGTCCAGAGGCGGATAATCCAATCCCCAGTGTCCCTGTAAACCGATGCCGTGAATCGGGACTCCCTGGCTCTGCAGTTCCCGAACCAGCCGGACAACCGCCTCCCGGCGACCCGGATACCACATATTAAAATCATTGTAATAGAGTTCTGCCTCGGGATCGGCTTGATGTGCCCATTCAAAAGCCCGTCTGATATACTCTTCGCCGATGATCTCATACCAGGAACTCTGACGAAATCTCCCGCCATCCTCAAAGGCTTCGTTGACTACATCCCAACCGTGAATTCGCCCTTTGTAACGACCGACGACGGTATAGATGTGTTCCTTCATGCGCCGAAGCAGCGTCTCCCTGTCCACCGGCTCTCCGTTATCATCGTGAAATACCCAGGCGGGAGTCTGCTGATGCCAGATCAGCGTATGTCCCACCAGAAACATTCCCCGCTGCTCACCAAATTCCACAAAAGTATCCGCGGGCTTAAAATCATAACGGTCTGGCTGAGGATGAACCTGCCCCCACTTCAGACAGTTTTCCGGTGTCAGACTGTTGAAATGTTTCTCCACAATTTTGGTCGAGCGCGGTTCACGTCCGGAAAATTGCTTCTCGTTGAGTGCTACTCCGATATAGAAACGGTTTTTGAACATATTTTTTAAAGCAGGGATTTGCTCACCCTGCTGCTGACACCCGCACAGCAAAACCTGCAAAATTAAAGCGATTATTAACACTGGAGAATTAATCAAAAACCTTTTTTTCATCACACCTCCGGAGCATTTATGTTTCATTAATAGTAAAAATTGGCAACTCATTTAGGCGCATAGGGAAATTTCAGATTCTGGTAATACTCAAGTGATCTGTCCGGTTTTTCCAGTTCCGCGGGAATCGGTCGTTGGGCAAAGGTCTGGAAATAGAGCACACAGGCATTGCGCCACCAAATAGCCTCTTTCAGCTGAATGCGCAACATACTCTGAACATGTCGAAATTGCTCCTCATCAATTTGCCCCTCCAGGCTGTTCCAGTTCGCCTGCATTTCACGAACGCCTTCGACACCCTGATAATAACGAAAGCAGAGTTCATCCCAGAGTGTTCTGCCGGAGCGCATCTGATAATCCCAATCCAGATGATGAAACCAGAGCAGGTATTTCTCCGGGCATTTTTCCAGCGAGGCAAATATTTCCGCCACCGGCGGATGATACTGACTTACGGCGTTGCTGCCGGTCGCTGTCCGGTCAAAACCGATCCCGTCGCGGTCGGCGCGATGGTAATAGACCGAAGTCCAGTCATCCCGATGTTTATCCTTGATCCAGGGCGCCGGACCGTAATGGTGATCCCAGCCCATAATATGATGCAAGCCCAAGGGGGTCATATAATTCACCGTGTTTTCACGGGATGCCAGCATGATTTCCTCTATAATCGAAACCTCTTCCGGATTATTCGAAATCGTCATCCTGATCCACTCTTCCGCCATGACCTCCGCTATCAACTGATGATTCCATGCCAGACGTCCGAAAACATACCAGTTCGCCTGCCCGAAGAGATGACCGGTCCAGTTACGGTCAGTGCCGGTGTTTGCCACACCGGCGATTCCCGAAAGGCGATGCTGATCGAGCAATCCGTCAATGACTTTTGCCACTGTAGAGCCTTCACCCTTTGCATAGGTATCGGCATTCAATACCTCTTTAAACAGCGTTCCCAGATAGACCAGATGGGTGCTGAAGCCGAGATATTCCTGCGTAATCTGAAATTCCATCATCAGCGGCGTCTCCGGCATGGCACCAAAGAGCGGGTGAAACGGTTCACGGGGCTGAAAATCAATCGGTCCGTTCTTCACCTGTACGAGCACATTTGCATGAAATTTGCCGTCCAGCGGGGTGAATTCGTTATATGCCTGTTTGGAGCGATCTTCCTTATTATCCGCATCATAAACAAAAGCCCGCCACATGACCACACCGCCGTAGGGTGCCAGTGCCTCCGCCAGCATATTTGCACCGTCGGCATGACTCCGCCCATACCCCTGCGGACCGGGTTGCCCTTCTGAATTGGCTTTTACCAGAAAACCACCAAAATCAGGGACATAGCGGTATATCTCCGCCACCTTATCACGCCACCACCGGCGCACCTGTTTGTCCAGCGGATCGGCGTTTGGCAAGCCACCGATCTCCTCCGGCGCACTGAATTTGACGGATAGATAGACCCGCACACCATAAGGTCGAAAGACATCTGCCAGTGCGGCGACCTTTTCCAGATAGAGCGGTGTAATAACCAGCGGGTCGGCGTTGACATTATTCAAAACCGTCCCATTGATACCGATGGAAGCATTGGCACGGGCGTAATCAATATAGTAAGGATGAATATAATCCGGCAGTTTATGCCAATCCCACAGGGAGAATCCGGCGTAACCGCGCTCCACCGTACGGTCGAGATTATCCCAGTGATTCAGAAGACGCAGTTGAATTTTCGGCGATTCAGCAATATCCAGTTGATCAATATTCTGTCGGGTTTGCAGCAGACGTAAAAAGTGAAACACACCGTAGAGCACACCGATATCATGCTCGGCGGCAATAACAATCACTCTTTTCCTGTCGAGCATAACCGACCGAATGATGTAGCCCTCATCACCCAGCCAGGCTGAATCTTCAGCAAGCCTCAGCTCCGCCAACCGGGAATCGCTGTCCCAGGTTCCCAAAAGGATCACACCGTTTCGCAACTTACTGACCGGCGATATCTCCCGCGAGAGCAATCCCTTCAGTCCAGTCCTTAATTCCTGTTCTGCGGCAGCAATGGTTGCCGAATTCCCGCTAAACGAATATCCCTTAATCAACTTCCGATAGGTTTTCAGAACCGCCGGATCATCAATCTGATCGTATTTCAACCACAGCCGGTAGCCGTCATTCCCGATTAACAGGCAATTAAAACCGATTAAAAGGATGCTCCATAAACGAAATAACTTTCTCATTTCATCCCTCTACTCCAATGCCATCGAAATCATGTGTTGTTCAATTGTAATTAAACCGATTCAATATACAAAATTCAGCCCATTTATACCAAGAAATGTTACCCAAAATTGTATTTTGAAATCTGTGGAATTGATAAATTATGTTTTAGTTTAATAAAGTGCGGCTTGCCAATATTTGGCAGGACGCAGGTAATGGGTCTGGCGAAGGTTCTGTGTAACCGGATTGTCTTTCCCGAATAAATCTGCGAACCAGAAAAAGACCTCACCCTGATAACCTTTCCGCCGGTTATTTTCGACAACCTGCAGCACGAATGCGGTAGTGTTGGCGGTTTTAGCGGTGCTTAACACAACACCGGGAACAATGCGCTCTTGGTTCCTGAACAGAGCGATGGAATCCGGATGCAGCGAACTCAGGGTCCGCTCGTAAGATTCGATTTCCGGCGCTTCAATCACTGGAATCACCAGATCGGCGTAGCCACCGTTCAGCCAGTTCGCCCAATCGTGCACAATTTCAGCGGTTGACTTTCCTGCAACATCCGTCAGCCAGCAATTCAGAGCTGTCGGGCATTTGCTTTTGAATTCCTTATAAATCTTGCGAATATTTCGGTTCGACTCTTCCCGGTACCAGCGCTGCCAGTCCGGTTCACCATATTGTTTAGCCAGAAGTTCACTGTATTCCTGCTTAAAAAAATATTTTTGAACCGAATCAGAATAGACGCCCTGCAGTGGTTGTGAAAAAAGCTGCGAACCGCCCATGACACCGTCGGTTTGATACTCCTCGACCAAATAGGTGAATAAATTGACCAGCGCCTGTCGCACTCCAGGATGAAACAGATTCAGCCACTTGTGCCCTTTATATTCCATCAGCATACCCGTGCTGTCCGTCATCAACCAGTCACGATACCTGAGTGAGTCCTCTTTTGTCCATTTGCTCAGCGAATCGGGAATGCCGTATTCAATGAGAGGTATGATTTTCAACTCCTGACGATGGGCTTCATGAACCAATTCTTTAAAAACATCCCGACCGGTAGAAATTTGATCATGGATACTGCCGGTCAGACCGGCATTGATCCGACGCTGCTCGATCATCCTGGCATCCATCCGAATCAGCGGAAAGACGGCATTGAAATGATTCATCCCCAGAAAATGCATCGCTTCGGCAACGGTACGCGGCGTAGCGTAAATATTGCTGCGGCTAACGTCAATGCAGACGCCGCGCAGCTCCACCGGTCGCTGATAATTGACCGGTTTTGAATCGCAGGAAAATAGCGTCAGCAGCAGTCCAGTACCAAACAGCAACAGCCTTTTCATTTTAAACTCAAAAATTCTATTTATACCCTTGTGGATTCTGTGATTGCCAGCGCCAGGTGTCCCGACACATCTCCGTAATATCGCGCTCCGTTCGCCAATCTAATTCCCGCAATGCTTTACCGGCGTCGGCGTAGCATTCGGCAATATCGCCGGGTCTGCGGTCAACGATTTTATAGGGAATTTTTCGACCGGCAGCTTCCTCAAAGGCGGTGATTATCTCCAAAACGCTATAACCTTTGCCGGTTCCCAGATTGTAAATATGAACTCCCTTGCGTCCTGTTAATTTTTCCAGCGCTTTGACATGCCCTGCCGCCAGATCAACGACATGAATGTAATCCCGGACACCTGTGCCGTCACGAGTCGGGTAGTCATTCCCAAACACCCGCAGTTCCTTGAGTTTGCCCACCGCCACCTGACTGATGAAGGGCATCAGATTGTTGGGAATACCACGGGGGTCTTCGCCGATTTGCCCACTCTCATGAGCCCCGACGGGATTAAAATAACGTAACAGGATAACATTCCAATCATTATCGGAAACGTGGAGGTCTTTTAAAATTTCCTCGATGAATAGTTTTGTCCGTCCATAAGGATTATATGCATGGGTGGAAAAATCCTCGGTGATCGGCACCTTTCCCGGCTCGCCGTACACCGTCGCCGACGAACTGAAAACAATGGTTTTTACCGCATGTTTCGACATCGCCTGGCAAAGGGTGAGCGTGCCGCCGACGTTATTCTCGTAATATCGCAAGGGAATCCGGACCGACTCACCCACCGCTTTCAGTCCGGCAAAATGGATCACGGCTTCGAACCGATGTTCGGTAAACAACCGATCCAGTCGCTCTCGGTCAAGCAGGTCAATTTGGCGGAATTCGATTTTTTTTCCGGTAATTGCTTCGACCCGGTGCAACGCCTCCCGGCTGCTGTTTATCAGGTTATCAATAACCACCACCTCTATCCCGTTTTTCAACAACTCGACGCAGGTATGACTGCCGATATATCCGGCACCACCGGTTACGAGAATTTTCATCCTATTATCCTCACATTTTCCTCTTTCATCGAAAATATACAACCTTTCGGCTAAACTCCCAACCGTCGTTTCACTCGTTTCAGGCACTTCTCAGACATGAATCGCCCAGCCTTCGGCACCCCGGGCGGCTTCCATCACACCCTCTGCCAGTGTCGGATGCGCATGTATCATTTCAGCGATATCTTTCGGACGCAGACCGGCTTTCTTTGCCAGTAAAATTTCGTGAATCAGTTCTGTGGCATCTTTACCGACGATATTCACGCCGAGAATTGCTTTCGAATTAGGATCAAACAGGATTTTAACCAAGCCGTCCGCCTCTTCCACGGCAACCGCTTTACCGATTCCCCGATAAGTGAAAACATATTTTTTATAATCTATACTCTTTGCCTTGGCGATTTTCTCATTCAATCCGAAACTCGCCAGCGGCGGCTCGCAATAAACAGCCCCCGGTATCAGCAGCGGATCAATTTTCGGTTCCGGTTTGAAACCTGCTAAATATTCGGTAACAATTTCGCCCTCTTTCGACGCCACATGCGCCAGTAGCGGAGTATTGATGACGTCGCCAATGGCAAAAACGGACGACACTCCCGTTTGATAATAATCACCCACCGTTATAAAACCGTTTTCGGTTTTGATATCCAATTCCTCAAGCCCGAGATTCTCCGAATTCGGAGTGCGCCCAACCGCCACCAGAATTTTTTCTACTGCAATGGTCTGTTCACTCTGATCATTTTTTAGCAATATCCGAAAACTGTTACCGGTTTTTTCCCGGATTTCGGCTTGCGTTGAAGTATATATGTTAATTTTTTTCCGTTTAAATGCCCGTGCAACTACTGCCGCCGCTTCTGCATCCTCCAGCGGCAGAATCTGCTCCATTAGTTCCACCAGATGCACCTCCACCCCAAAGGCATTCAGAATGTAGGCAAATTCAACTCCGATAGCGCCGGCGCCGAGGATCAGAATGCTTTTCGGCAATTCCGTCAGCCTTAACGCTCCGGTGGATGATAGAATATTCACTTCGTCGAATTCAAATCCGTTTATGATTCGCGGTCGCGAACCGGTGGCAATCAGAATATTCTGTGCCGAGTAGCGGGCATTATCATCAACGCTGACTTCATGGAGCCCCGTAATTTTCCCTGTTCCCAAAATCAATTCGACGCTGTTTTTCTTCAGCAGAAATTCGACACCCTTCGACAATCTGGTCGCAGCGATTCTTGACTTCTGCTGAACATTGGCGTAATCAAATCCGGTGATGTCACATACTACCCCCATTTTATTTAAATCCTCAAGACAGGCAAATTTCTGTGCCTGACTAATCAACGATTTTGACGGAATGCAGCCCCAGTTCAGACAAACGCCGCCCGGTTTGTCTTGCTCGACAACAGCTGTTTTCAGACCCAACTGAGACGCCCGGATAGCGGCGACATAGCCACCCGGTCCGGAACCAATAACCATCAGATCATAAGAATATTCAGACATCACATTCTCCGATTTTAATTCTCATATCACCCGATAAATTAGCCTCCGCAACGATTGATACAAAGAGATTGTTTCGGTTGCAGATGGAAACCTACGTCCTTAAATTTGAGCAAACAATTTTTTTACAACACAATGTACCACTACCCAAAAATATCCTTATTTTTTCATAAACAGGGAGCCGACTGTGTCTAAATACCTTTTGTATCAACTTATTTTTACCCTTCTCTGTGGATGCTTCAGTCTGGCACAAACCCGGGGGCGGGTCAGAGATTTCGGAATACGAATCGGAAATTATCCCACCGGCAGATATAATGCGATCACCGATGTCAGCGGCGTCAAGGTCGGTCACACAACCATTATCAGTGGTAAAAATATCCGCACCGGCGTGACGGCAATTTTACCCTACGAGGGGAATATTTTCCAGAATAAGGTCCCGGCGGCAATGGTTATCGGCAATGGTTTCGGTAAAATGACCGGCTATAGCCAGGTGGAAGAACTGGGCAATATTGAGGCCCCGATCATCCTGACCAATACCCTTTCCGTACCTGTCGCCGCCGATGCGCTGATCGATTTTACCTTTTCATTTCAGGAAAATCAGGCGGTTCGCTCGGTCAATCCCATCGTCGGTGAAACCAACGACGGACATCTGAACGACATCCAGGGAAGGCATGTGACCAAAGAGCATGTGCTCACGGCGATCAAAACCGCAGCTTCGGGACCGGTTATAGAGGGCTGTGTCGGCGCCGGCACCGGTACGATCTGCTTCGGGTACAAGGGCGGCATCGGCAGCGCCTCCCGGGTATTACCTGAAGAAGACGGCGGTTATACCATAGGTGTCCTGGTGCAGACAAACTTTGGCGGCACTCTCACGGTTGCCGGAATTCCGGTCGGACGCATACTATCAGAAAAAAAGGTCGACAGTTCGGGAGAAGGCTCCTGCATGATTATTGTTGCCACCGATGCGCCACTCACGTCGCGAAATCTTAAACGGCTTGGGAAAAGGGCGCTATTCGGGCTTGCGAGAACAGGCGGCAACTGTTCAAACGGCAGCGGTGAATATGTAATCGCATTGAGCACCTGTAAAAACTTACGCGAATCCTATCGGCGGGGCTCGGAATTTTTCCTGGATAATACAGAATTGCGCAACGATCGCATGACACCCCTCTTTGAGGCAGTGATCGAAGCCACCGAAGAAGCGATTCTGAATTCCCTGTTTCAAGCCATCACCATGACCGGCAAAGACGGCTATACCATCAAGGCATTACCGGTCAATGAGACGGTAAAAATTCTGAAAAAACATGGTGTAATCAATTAGTTATAAACCGTTCAAATGCGTGTATTAATATAACCCAAAAACCACTGATCGGCATTCTCGGCGGGATGGGTACCGCCGCGGGTATCTATTTCCAGAATCTCTTTCTGCAAATTTGCGCTGCGAACGGCATCTCCGGTGATCAGGACTATCCGGAGTGGCTCTATCTGAATGCCAGTCAGGCAACAGACCGTACTGCCGCCCTTAATCAAAAAGGACCTTCACCGACACCCTATCTGATCCAATGCCTTAATAAAATGCAAGCCGCCGGCGTAACTGTCGTGGTCGTAACCTGTAACACGGCGCATGCGTTTTATGATGAGATAATCGAACAAGTCAATTTACCCTGGATTCATCTGCCCAATGAGACGGTCAAAGAAGTTCACCGTTGCGGCATTAACGAGATTGGGATCATGAATACCATCGTCGCTTTGTCGAGTGGGCTCTATCAGCGTGCCTTTGCAAAGGCGGGCATCAAAATCATCGCACCGGCTCCGGATTCCGACCTGCAGTCAAAAATAATGTCCGTCATCTACGACCCGGAATTCGGAGTTAAGTTCACCGGAGCAGGCATCAGTGAAAAAGCCCGGCTGTTGTTGCAGGAAGTCATTATCGAATTAAACACCGACGCGATTATTCTCGGTTGTACGGAATTGTCCGTAGCGGCTGCCGGTCTGGATTTGGGCGTTCGCATTTTCGATCCGCTCCGAATCGCCGCTCAGGTTCTGCTTGATATATGGCAGGGCAAGCGGTCCGTATAATTTAGGTTGCCATTGCGGATATTTTCATTTATCATTTATTGTTGAAAAGGAGATTGCCGATGAATAAAAAGATCAAGATGTATGCCCTGAGCACCTGCATCTACTGCCAAAACGCCAAAGCGTGGTTCGCCAGAGAGAACATTGACTACGATTGTGTGGATGTTGACCTCCTCCACGAGCAGGAAAAATTCACCGTTTTGAAAGAAATGAAAGCAAAATCCGGATCGGTCTCCTTCCCCACCATTCTGATCGGCGATACGATCATTAAAGGATATCATCCGGAAAAATATAAAGAGGCATTGAAGAAATGACTACAGAAGAACTGTATCAACTGATGCGCAAAACCCAGGAGCCCAAGGGGTATTATTTCAACCGCTTTACGGAGCACACATTTCGGCTGCTGGAATCGCTGTTGATCAATAAGGAACGTTATGGATACATGGCTTGCCCCTGTCGTCTGGCGGCGGGTGACCGGGAATGGGACCGGGATATCATCTGCCCCTGCGTATATCGCGGACCCGATGTGCAAGAATTTGGCAAATGCTTCTGCGGTCTCTACGTCTCCAAAGAATGGAACGACGGCAAAATCGAAGACCGCTATGTTCCGGACCGCCGTCCGGAGGAAAAAATCTGGGGTAATATATAAACCACTTCATGCTTTGTAAACGGTCGGGGAGTAATTTTTAAACTCCTTATCGGTTCTCGACCCGTTTGCAGCAGAAACCGGCGGCGTTTGTATTTTAATAATCCCGCTTGACGACTTTGCAATTGCCTGAACATTGAAATATGGTTATATTTAACGTCCGTCAAAATGACGGTTAATGATTAGAAATTTGGAGGTCGAATAGAACTATGGCAATGATGAAACGGTTAAGGGACAACACCCACATTATTTTGTGGGCTCTCCTGATAATGTTTGTACTGAGTATGACTATTGGTGGCTTGGTCGGTGGCGCCGACATTACCGATCTGTTTTCCAGAAGCCGGCGGCTACAGGGCAAAGCCGGCGTCGTAAACGGCAACGAACTGGACGGCATGTACTATTCACGACTGGTACAGCAGCAACTGGAAGAATACCGCGAAAGCGGTCAGGAAATTACTGAAGCGGTCGTCGAGAATATTGGCGATCAGATCTGGCAATCCTTTATCAATGAAACTTTGATTGACAAGGAGATTAAGCGCCTCAATCTTGAAGTTACCAGTGCCGAGTTGTACGAATATTTAATGCAATATCCACCGGAATTTTTAACCAGCCAGGAGGTTTTCCAGACTGATGGCAAATTTGATCGCCAGAAATATATCAACGCTCTGACCAATGTTCAGGGCGATGAATGGATTAATATCGAACAGTATCTCTTCAGTATGCTACGGTTTCAAAAAATCCAGCTCCTGATTGAAAACCTGCCGGTTATTTCGGAATTCGAAGTCAGAGAAGAATACATGCGCACCAAAGTGCCATTTACTCTGGAGACGCTTTTTTTTCCCTTTTCCTTGGTTGCCAGTGATTCCATAACGGTCACCGAATCGGAAATCCAAACCTATTATAAAGAGCATAAAGAAGATTACTTCGTTAAAGAGACCCGCGAAATGGATTACGTCTTTTTCGAAATCAAGCCGACCAGTGACGATTCACTGGCTCGTTATGAGCTGGCAATGGAACTTAAAAAGCGGATTCTCAACGGCGAAGCTTTTGAAACGGTGGCGGCTGAATTCACCGAAGACCCCAGTGGTAAAAACAGCGGCGGCGATTTGGGCTGGTTCGACAAGAATCAGATGGTCGCCCCCTTTTCAGACGCAGCGTTCCGCCTGAAAAAAGGCGAAATCTCTGATCCCGTCCTCACCCAATTCGGTTACCATTTAATTAAAGTCGAAGATAAACGCACTCAGAATGGTCAACCGCAGGTCAAAGCCCGGCATATCCTGCTGAAAATCGAACCCGGTCCGGAGACACTCTCGAAAATCCGCTCCCAAGCCAGTTTGTTTGCCTTCGACGCTGCGGATATCGGCTTCGAAGTAGCCGCAGATAGTCACAATGTCGTCATTAAAACAACAGGTAAACTCAACCGGGACAATAGCTATATCCGCGGTTTCGGCACCTTCAGGCGGGCGGTCCAGTTTGCCTTCTCAAATATTCCACTTGGGACTATATCGGAACTTCTGGGCGCCGACAACGGCTACGCCGTCTTTAAACTATCCGCCATAAATCCCGACTATTACAAACCACTGGAGGAAGTTCACGAAACAATCACCTCCACCCTGATTACCGAAAAACGGGTTAATCTCTTAAAAGAGAAAGCCGACCGGGTCGTAAAGGAGCTCCGAGCCGGAATAGATTTTCAATCACTGGCTCAATCAGAAGCTGAAATCAAATACGACCTGCACCAGGATATTTTACTCAACAAAGGTCTGAAAGGCATCGCTCTTAATCACAGTATCGTCGGTGCCGTACTCGGTTTGAAAGACGGTCAGTTTTCCAAGCCGATTAAAGTGGGTCGCCAATATGTCATCGTCAAACGGGTTTCCGCTAAACCGATTGACGAAGACGATTACGGCGTGGAAAAAGAGCTGATCCGTGACCGCATGCTGAAAAGCGCCAGAACAAATTATTATAATTCCTGGCTGGCAGAGTTGCAAGCCGACACCAAAATCATTGACAACCGGGAGAATATGTTTTAATCCCGGTTAATCAGAAAATTCTCCCCTCCCGAATATCAGAACGAAATTAATAAAAGGCAGTCAGTAATGGCTGCCTTTTTCATTGTGATGAAGAAAGAAAATCCTGCAAGGTCATCCCGGGATTTACACCATTACAACAAAAACCGCTGCACCAGTTTAT